>JAGWXY010000015.1 GCA_018969605.1 Verrucomicrobiota bacterium
CACTACGAAGACCAACTGCCCGAAGCGTACCGCGCCCAAGTGCATGGCTCGATGGCAGTGACCGGCCTCAAATCATGGTGGTTCATGAGCTTCAACGAAGGCACCGAGCCATTTACTAAGCTGATCGAGTGGGACAGCTACACCGACAAGGTGGCCGAAGCCCTCGACGAGTTTGTCATCAAGTACAGCGAGATCAGATCATCAGTGATAGGCAAACTCATCGGAAAGGATGCCGCGTGATTTCATTCCGCCTCGACATCATCCCACCGACAGCGACCTCGCAAACCAAGCGGCTCGTCATGGTCGGAGGGAAGCCAAGGTTTTTCCCCAAGAAAGAACACGCAGCCGCTGAGCGGTCGCTGCTGGAGCTATGCAAACCGCACGCTCCAGCCGACGCGCTCCAAGGCCCGATCCTGCTCGAAGTCGATTTCGTCTTTCCATGGCGCAAGACCGAGAGCAAACGCCGCCGCGAGTGGAAGGCGATTCCAAACGACAAACGCCCGGACGCTGACAACCTCGTCAAGCTCGTCGGGGATGTTCTCACAAAGGCGAACTTTTACGCCGACGACGGACAGGTCGCCGACCTCCGCGTCCGAAAATTCTGGGGAGATTCTCCAGGCATCGGCATTCAAATTTCACCCATACCAACACCATAACAACATGATAAAACGATACGACGCAGTTGCCACCATTGGCGAATATACGAACAAGCAAGGCGAGAAGAAAAAGCGTTACATCCCCGTGGGAGCAGTGATGGAAGGCTCCGACGGGCGCATGGCGCTCAAGCTCGATGCGCTTCCGACCAATCCCGACTGGAGTGGCTGGATCGCATTCTACGAACCGAAGCAACAGGATGGTGGATACCAGCAACGCCCGGCACCACAAAGGCAGGAACAACGCGCGCCGACGCAATACCAAGGCCCAGCAGCATCGGACGAAGAAGACGACATTCCATTTTGATCAATGAACTGGCTCAACCTTAGCACCCAAACCCTCGACTCGGAGAACTTCCTCGGAAGTGATCCGGTCGGGCGGGCCACATGGCTCTGCCTCCTTCGCTACTGCATCGGGCAGGAGAATGGTGGCATCATCACCGCCTGCGATGCGTGGGCGGATCGGAAGTGGCAGCAACTTGTCCGCGTCACCAAGGAAGAGGTCATGCAGACCTGCGACCTTTGGTCATGGGAAGGCGACCGCTTGATCGTCTGGGGATACCCGAAGGAAAAGGAGGATGAGATCCAGCATCTCCGGCACCTCGGAAAAATGAAAACCACAGCCAAACAGGACGCCGCAAAGGCCAATGGAAAGCTCGGTGGGAGACCCAAAACCCAACAGGAAACCCAACAGGAAACCCAACGGAAAACCCAACAGGAAACCGAACAAGAAACCCAGCAGAAACCCAACAAAAAACCCATAGAAGAGAAAGGAAATAGAATAGAAGAGAATTCCCCCCCTACCCCCCAAGGGGAGGAGAGCGAGGCGAGCGCGGCAGCGGATGATTTTTATGCCGATGAAATGCCAACCTCGACCGCAGAAATGATGAACGAATTAGAAAAGCGCGTCAGATCGCTCAAGAGCGGCTGGGAGCTTCCTTTGGGACATACAGAGCAAAGACAACTTGCGGCGGCGGCTAGGTGCCTCTGCGCGCTCAAAACAGCCGACTGGCAAACTCTACGAGATTACCTTCACGCAAAGATCCCCGATGGAGTCCCAGCATGGCAACCGCGCATGCGTTCCAAGTTTCTCGAAAACCCATCCGATGTCTGGGCTCATGCAGTGAACTGGAAACGGAAACAGGAAGCACGACGCCCGCCCTCTAACACAATCCCCATGCCAGTGTCATCGAGGCCGGTCATCTCACGCGAAGAACTCGCAGAGATGCTAGGCCAAAATGGGATTCTCAAAAAAATGTGAAAAAATAGAAATAACTTTTGAGGTCAAAGCTATCACAAGTCAGATAGTAAGTTGAAATCGCCATGGAAGCCGACACTTACAGCCGGACCCAAGACCTCAAGGATGCTGAGTACGCTCGCGAATACCGCCAATGGTTCGCGAGCCTCAGCCCCGAAGAGCAACGCGATCTCGCCAAGCGCGGCCTCGATAAGCCTTCGATCCCTGGGTACAGCAGCGGCACCGGCATGAATCGCGATGCCTCGGAGATCCCAGTGACCTACGACCCCGAACTCGGCGACATCGAGATCACCAACACCTATCTCGCGACCTCGACCGAGTACACCATGGAGGTCATTCGGAAATTCCTCCATGAGCTCGCCTACCAACGCAACCCATCGCTGACGATCGAGTGCTTCATGCTCGTCACCGGCGTGGCCTACAACGGATCATCCATGACCGCGATTGCTCGCAAGTACGGCATCACCCGAGCGGCGGTCAGCAAACGCTGCATCGAGCTATCCGACCTCCTCGGTGTCCACGCCTCGCGTGCCATGAAGTCGGAGCAAGCCCGCAAGATTTACAGCGACGCCCGAATCAAAAGCCTCAACAAACTGAAATCATGAGCCTAGAAATCGTATCCCAAACACTGAAAGAAAATCCCAGTCTGCCCGGCTTTGAGTCCGAGGCCGCCATCGTCACCGAGGTCGGCATCATGTTCGGTGATTCTCCACCGACCGACGATGAGATCGAGGACATCATGCTCAAGGCAGTCCGCATCAGGAACTCCGCCAACTGGGTCATCGGAGACGCCATCAACTACCTTTCCACATTGCCGGGCGGGGAGCAGTACCAACGCTGGAGCGAGATCACCGGCCTCGAAGTCTCAACCCTCCAGAACATCGCCACGGTCGCCCGCAAGGTCGGACTCGCTAATCGCAAGGCCACACTGAAGTTCGAGCACCACAAGGCAGTCGCCGCCCTGCCATCCGACGACCAAGCCCACTGGCTCGACACAGCAATCAAGCACAACCTCACCCGAGACCGGCTGCGCAAGTCCATCCTACTGGGCCGAGTCGCCACACCGAAGGACATGGAGAAGCCCATCGGTGGAGGGATCGATACCGCCGGCGCTCATGTCTCACGCCTCAGCGCATTCAAACGGAAGTTGGATGAGGACAAATGGTTCGACTGGGCACCTGCCGAAAACCTCTACGCCCTCCACCGCGATCTCTGCCCAGCGATTCAATTCCACACCGAGGTTCTCAAAGCTATCGCCAAGAGCGGAGACCTCACCATGGCCGGAGAAGTCCGCCGCCAACTCGACGACTTCACCGCAGCCATCGAAGCCCTGCCATGACCACCGACACATACAAGATGCAGACCCCTAGGGTGGGGGTAAGGAGTCTCCTTGGACCCCCCCTTGAGGGCGCGGCTCTTATGACCTACATTGAAAAAATGTGAAAAAACTCTTTTTGAGGTGCCACGCGAGGTGCCCGAGGGCTGACACCGACCCCAAACGATGAAGCAGCAGGAAAAGCCAAAAACACTAGATCTGGTACCTACGGTGGCAGATTTGGCCGAGGCACTTGGCACCACGCGCAAGACTCTGAATGTTTGGCGGAAATTGGAGGGCGCGCCGAAGCCTCGAACCAATGGCCACCACAGCGTGGCGCTTTGGCGGGAGTTCATTTCGTCGCGGGGGCTCGGGTCGAAAACGCTGGGGTCTCGGGAGGAGCAGTTGATGGATGCCGAGGGGCTGCGGGCGAGGAAACTTTTGGCCGAGGTCGAGGATCGGGAGCTCAAGGTGCTGATCCGCAAGGGGCAGTATGTCTCGATCGATGCGGTGAAGGAGCGGTGGTTTCACCACATCGGCCAGGCTAATTCCCTTTTGCGGAACAAATTGGAGAACGAGTTGCCGCCGCTGCTGGTCGGGCGGGATGCCGTGGACATGAGGAAGTACATGGCACGGGTGGTCGATGAGTACATCGCCATCATGAACTCAGGCGACCAGAAGAAGATCCCAAAACTTGAAACTCGCGGAAGAAAACGATCCAACGACTGACCTGCTCGACGAGATCCTGAGATCCGGTCATGTCATTACCGACCGCCGCCCGCCGTGGCAGTGGTGCGAGGATCATATCGAGTCGATTCCCTATTCTCCGGTGCCTGGCGGATTCCAATCGGTGAACTCGCCATGGATTCGCGAGCCATTGGAAGCATTGGCTGACCCTGCGGTGTCGCTAGTGTCGATCATCGCTGCGATTCAGGCAGGCAAAACCATGACGGCAGAGCTTGGTTCGTGCTGGATCGCGGCGAATGCGCCGGGACCGATGTTGTGGCTCGACCAGACCGACGCTGACGCAAAAGATCAAATGGAAAACCGTCTGCAAGTGCTCTGGAAGCAATGCGCGCCGATCCGCGAAATTCTCCCGAGGCAGCAGGGCACCGAGCGTCACAAGCTGAAGCGCAACTCGGTCTCATTTCTCAATGGTATGACCGGCTGGGTGCTGGGCGCTCATTCCAAGACGAATCTCCAACGCCGCTCGATCCGCTGGCTGATCGGTGACGAGACATGGCGCTGGCCGACAGGTCACATGGCCGAGGCCGAGGCGCGTGTCACCGCCTTCGGGTGGTTGGGCAAAAGGTTCTTCGTATCGCAGGCCGGCGAGGTCGATGACGACACCGACCGCAAATTCAAATCGACCGATCAACGCGAGTGGTGCTGGCGCTGCCCGAGCTGCGGCACGACTCAGCCATGGAAATGGGATAACATCGAATGGAGCAAGGACGCGCTGGGTGAGGATGGCTGGGACTACGAGCGGGTGAGGGAGACCACCGAGATGTTATGCGAGTGTGGCGCAAGGTTCCAAGACACCGACCGATCCCGCCGCGAGTTGAATGACCCTCGTAACGGCGCGCGTTATGTCGCGCAGAATCCCGGTGCAGCCAAATCGAATGTCGGCTTTCACTGGAACGGCCTATGTGCCGGATCATGGGGCAACCTCGCGGAAATTTATCTGCGGGCAAAGGCGTCGGCGAGGGTCGGCGACATCGAGCAGTTGAAGATTTTCTGGCAAAAGCGATTGGCGCTCCCGTTCACCGAATACACCGAGGATTTCTCGATCAAGCTCAGCGACAGCGGCTATCCGCGCGGCGAAATCACATGGGAAAGGGAAGGTGCGATCATCGGCGGCAAGATCCGCATCCCCGAAGAGGACGATGAGCCTCCGGTGCGGCTGCGCGTGATGACGGTCGATGTTCAAATGGATCACTTTTGGTGGCTGATCACTCAATGGAGTCCCGATGGATCAAGCCGACGAGTCGATTGGGGCACCGCCCAGACATGGGAGGAGCTACAACAAACGCAGGAAAAGTACGGTGTTTCGTCATCACTTGTCGGTATCGACGCCGGTTTCAACTCCTACGAGGTCTACCAACGCTGCGCTGAGCATGGTTGGGTGGCACTAATGGGGGATCGAAAACAAACATGGACGCACCGGCTCAAGCAGCGCCTCGGTGTCGGGGTGCGGATCAAATCTTTGGAACGATTTTACTCGCCCAAGCGGTCGATCAACATCGCCGCCGGCAAGACCGCGCACATGTTCTACTGGTCGAACCTCAACATCAAAGACGGTTTGGCAAGGATTCGCCGCAACCAAGATCCGGCGCGCGGCCCGACATGGGAGGTGCCGACCGATGCCTTTGCCGAGGTCGAGAACGACGAGAAGAAGATCGCCTACCTCAGCCAACTTGAAGCCGAGATGCGGATGAAGGACGGTGATCGTTGGCAATGGACGCGGATTCAGAAGCGACCCAACCACCTTCTCGACTGCGAGGCGATGGCGACGGTATTCGCCTTCATGCTCAAGATCCTTGGCCGCGAGACCGAGCCGGAAGCGGCTGTAGATTGACATCCCGCGCGAGGGCATGGCGGCCCTCGACATGACCACAGGATTTACCACCGAAGAGGTGGAGGAAATCCTCGCAGAGAACAAAAAGACGCTGAAAAAGCTCATGATGAGCTTCTCCGAGTCCGGTTCGCAGATCACCTACAAGCGATTGGAGGACACGAAGGAGATCATTTCCGCCTGCCAGCACGCGCTTCGGAAGCTCGACCCGTACAAATACGGCAAGACTCGCCGCACCTGCCAGTCCACCGCGAGTGGTTATTGATCAATTTCTGACCAAACTGACATACATTATAGCAAATCACAACTCGAGAAACAAATCATCCGCCACGCTGGAAATGCTGGCGGATTTTTTTTGCGCCGCGCGCCGGAGCTTGGCGTTGGCCTCATGCGAGATCGAGAGCGCGATCGTCACGCGTGTCGTCCCTTTTGGTCGCCCCGACCCTGGGCGCGGGCCACCTCTGTTTTCGGTTTTCTTTTTCATAAATTCTCAAGCGCTCATGTCCCAGCTTTCGCGGAAGCCGAGGAAGATCGGAAAGCGTGGCGCTTCCTTCGCGCCGCTTGGCTGATGGCTAAACTTCACCACCTTGCCGACGATCGTCTCACGGCTCGACCACAAGTCCGAGCGATCGATGCCGCCGGTGATTTGCATTATGCGGATTGGATTGCTTGGATTGCGGCTTTTTCGGCGGCATCATACCCTCGAAATCCTTGGTCTTTAACTTCGACCAGAATGCGGGTAATGTCGTCGTGTCCAACTGGAGTAATGCTCCATGATCTGCTAGTGATGGTTCCGAAGGTTTTCCAGTTTTCGTGGTTAAGGGTGGCAGTGTAGTTACGGCCTTCAAACTGGTAGCTGACTTGCGTTGTCATTTTTTTTGGTTTGTTAATTGTTGGCGTTGCGTCGTGCAACTGGGGAGACAATACCCCCGCCGCTTGGTTCCGTCAATAGGAAAATCAAAAAAAGATGAAATTTTTTTCACCCCCCCCGCCGCCGCTCTAGCGATCGACGACGCCGTGCGCTCGCCCCCGCATTCTCCGTTCCATCAAGATCTTATCCACACTTACTTTTTTTGGGCCAAAATTTGTGACCTTAAGCGCGGTAGTTTGACACCTCGGCAACGCCGTGAACCTGCTCCAGAAAATCACCAAATCCGCAGCAACCGCCTTTGGATGGTCGCCTTATGAGGCGGTAAACCCATCACCGATGCGGAAAAGATTGCCGGCAGCAGCACCGACCGATCACCACAAGGAGACACCGAGCCGAGTTCGCAATGAAATCATTCAAGGCTCGCGGTATTTGATGAAAAACAGCGGGTTTGCCCGCGAAATGGTCTTCGATATGGCCGTCTATGCTGTTGGCGATGGTCTCAAGATCCAACCCAAGACCGACGACAAACAATGGCAAGAGGTCGCCCAGGACTACTGGGAAGAGTGGTCGGAGAACTGCGAAATCACGGGACGATTCTCCCTTTCCGAGTGCGAGATGCTCATTTGCCGCGCGATCGACGAGGATGGCGATATTTTCGTTCATCTGACCCGCATTGCCGGTCGTCCGGTGATCCAACTCATCGAATCTCACCGCGTTGCAGGCACCTTGAATGACGGTACCGTCGATGGCATCGGCTTTGACCGCTTTGGCCGCCCGACATTTTACTCGGTGAAGCAGGATGATGGCAGTTTCCGCAAGCTACCGGCTGAGTCGGTGCTTCACATTTTCGATCCAGAGCGCGCATCCGCCGCGCGTGGCGTGCCGTCGCTCGCGCATTCGATCAATCACATCAAAGACGAGATGGAGTTGATCGCGCTTGAGAAGCACGCACTCAAAGATCATGCCGACAAATCATTCTCGATCGTCACGCAAAACGGCGAGATCGACTCCAACGATGGATTCGGTGGACTCGAAATCGACTCTGGTCGCTCCGATGATAACGCCCACAGCGATCCGACCGCGATGCAGAAGATCGTCGGCGGCAAATGGGTGGCATTGAAGCCGGGTGAAAAGCTCGAAGCCTTCGAGAGCAACCGCCCATCGCCGACCTTCACCGGATTTCTCGATCACCTCCGCCGCGATTCGGCGCTCGGTGTCGTGCCGTACGAGTTCACCGCCGATTCCAGCAAGATCGGTGGCGCTGGCGTGCGATTGGTGGTCGCCAAGGCCGATCGCCGATTCTCGCACCGTCAAAACATCCTGATCCGCCGTTTTCTTGTGCCGCTTTGGAAGTTCGTCATCGGCGATGCCATCATCCGCAAGGAGGTGCCGCTCATCGCCAACTGGTGGAAGATCAGCGTCGTCACACCGCGCCGCGTGACCGTGGACGCAGGCCGCGAGGCGCTGCAAAACCGCGAGGATGTGAAAGCCGGTCTCAAAACTCTCTCCGACCACTACGCTGAGCTGGGCATGGACTTCGAGGAAGAGGCCGAGCGCCGCGCGAGAGACATCGCCCACCTTCGAGATTTGGCCGAGAAGTACAATATCCCGCTCTCAATGCTCTTTTCTTCCGGCGTCGCAATGGACAAACCGGAAGAACCCGCAAAGCCGGTGTCGAATTGACATCTCGCGCGTGGCGTGAACGCACGCGATTTGATTTTGACGCAGGAACCTTGGGCCATTGCGCCCGAAAGCATGGATGGAATCATCGGTCTGGCGATGGATGTCGCCGCCGGCAAGATTTTCACCCTGCCACAAACCGAGGCACCGAAGTCGATCCTTAGCGTCGAGAACGGAGTCGCCACCATCGACATCAAAGGACCGCTGCTTCCAAGCGTCGATGAGTTCGATCGCGTGGTGCTTGGCGCAACTGGTCTAGATGAAATCGAAAGCGCAGTGCGCGAGGCCGCAGCCGACCCTAGCGTCGAGTCGATCGCCCTCAACATCGATAGCCCAGGTGGCACCGTTCGCGGCACACCCGAAGCTGCCGATGCGATTTACGAGGCATCGAAAGTAAAGCCCGTCACGGCACACACATCCGGCACGATGGCCTCCGCCGCCTACTGGCTCGGCAGCCAAGCCCAGACCATCACCATGACCCGCTCGGCATCGGTTGGATCGATCGGCGTGATGGTACCGCACATTGATCAGAGCAAGCGCGCCGAAATGCTCGGCGTGAAGGTCGAGCTTTTCACCACCGGCAAGTTCAAGGCCGCAGGTTTCCCCGGTACCTCTCTCACCGAGGCGCAGCGCGAGTTGATTCAAGAGCGCATCGACCAGGTGTTCGGCGATTTCAAAGCTGCCGTCACTCGCCAAGGCAGAGCTATCCCGGCGGAAGCGATGCAGGGCCAGACTTTTTACGGCCCGCAAGCCGAAGCTCTCGGCCTTGCAAATATCGTCCGCAATGGGTCTTCCGCATCCGCCTCAGTTGACACTTTGCGCGGTGGTATGGACGAACAAAACGCCCAAGCCAACCAAGACGAACTCAACGCCCTCGAAGGAGCTATCTCCAACGACACCGCGCCCGAGACTGCACCGGAGTCCGCTCCCGAAGGTGAACCCGCACCTGCTCAAGACGCCGCCCCCGAAGGTGAGCAAGAAGCTGCACCAGAAGGTTCGCCCGAAGGTGAAGGCGAGTCCGCCTCCGCTTTGATCAACGATCTCAAAGCGTCGCTCAGTGCGCTGCAAAGCGAACTCGAAGCACTCAAGGCCAATCAACTTTCGATCGATGAAGCCGTCGCCGCCAAGGCCGCAGCCATCGCCAGTCGCACGACGAGCGCACCCGTGAATGTGACGCCCGACGCGCAGACCGCCGAGAGCATCTACGACCAGTGGAAGAACGCCACCGGCGCAGAGAAGACACGAATTTTCAGAGCACACCGTAAGGAACTCGAAGCCCACGCGGCCAAACTTTGAAACCAACAACCAACCCAACTGACCACCACTAACTCATCCAACTATCATGGCTACCACCATCTCCAGTGAACTTAAACTGAATGTCGTCCTCGACAGCGCGCTTGTTGCGCTTCGCGAGGCGCTTCTCCCCATCAACGCCTTCAGCACCGTGTACAACAGCGTGCCGCTGCAAGGAACCGACAAAGTTTCCGTGCCTTTCTTTCCATTGGCTACGGATGCCACCGTTGATTTCAACGGCACCTATAACTTCAGCGATACGAACGCGATCAACAGCCGCGAAATCACAGTGAACAAGCGCAAGTATCAGGCGCTTTCCTTCACTTCTTCGGAACTCGCTCGCCAACCCTACTTCAATCCCGAGCAACTCGGTTTCTTGAAGGGCCGCAAGCTCGCCGAAGACATCATCAAGGACATCCTCAGTGTTGTGACGACCGCCAACTACGGCGCACCGATCCTCACCAGCGCGGCCTCCGCATTTGATTCGGATGATGTCATCACCATCAAGACTGCACTCGACCAAGCCAAATGGGCAAAATCGAGCCGCACGATGATCCTCGACAACGCCTACGAAGGCGCGCTGCTCAAGGACGCTGGCATCAAGAACGCAGCCGCAGTTGGCACCGCCTCCGCGATCCAAAACGGCCTGCTTCCAAGCATCGCCGGCTTCAATGTCATCGGCACCAACCTCATCCCCGGCAACTCTCAGAACCTCGTCGGTATGGTGGCACTGCCAGAAGCGATCCTCGTCGCCTTCTCGCCTGTGACTCCTTCCTCGGGTGTCCGCGCCAGCCTCACCAACTACGAGACTGTGACCGACCCAGAGAGCGGCCTCACCATCGAGTACCGCAGCTGGGGTGATCCTGACACCGACACCGAGAAATCGGTCATCGAGGTCAACTATGGTTTCGCCCTCGGCCACGCCGCAGCCCTCAAACGGATCGTCTCCGCCTAATTATGCGAAGCGCCATCACTCTAACCCGCAACGGTGCCACTTGGAAGGTTAAACACCTTCCCGGTGTGCCACTGGCCGACCAGCTTACCGAGTTCAAGGCCGCGAAAGTGTCCGGCGACTTCGGTGGTGCCGACGAGGTGCTTGTGGTCTCGCTTAGTGACACCATCAAGCGATACACCAAAAAAGAATCTGTGGCAGTATTCACACCGATCGACTCCGAGGCTCCCGAGGCCGAAGAGCCAAAGGAAGTGAAAAAGGCCAAGAAGTAATTTTTTGCAAGCCAAGCCGAGATCCCCGCATTGCCCCGTGCAGTGTGGGGCTCTTTCTTTTGACGCGGCCCGCGTGATGTGAACCTTATTCAGCAAGCTGCCGCAGAGGCATTCGAGTCGATCCTCGACGACATTGGGGTGACGATCACCATCAACGGGGCAGAGTACAAAGCCGCGATTGCCATGGGCGGCGTGCAGATCGATTTGGAAGAGGGAGGTTTCTCCCAGGATGGCTCGCTCACCGTGCGGATGCTCGTCGCGCACCTGCCCGATCCTGCGCCAGCACATTACAGCGCCATGACGATCGGCGACCACCGCTACAAGATCGAAGAGATCATGCGCAAGCCAGGTGCTGGCGTCATCGAATACCGCGTCGCCCGCCGCTAATCACCATGAACCAGCACATCGAAAACTATCTGTCGCAGCTCGTCGCCACCGTTGCCGGCGATGTGGAAATCTTCACCGGAACATCCTCCGAGATCCGAACGCCCGAGGATCACGCGATCCTTGTGCTTGCCGATCAAGTCGAAGGTGTGGTTGGAAATCTCCACAAAGCTACCGTGAAGATTTCAATCTCATCGCCAGCAGATTCATCCACCCGCGACTCACACATGGATTTGGTGGACGATGTACGAGACATTTTCACCAAGCCTCTGCCATCGGCCCAGAGCCTAAGTATCACCGCGATCGAGATCGGCGGATTCCATCTTTCCAACCACACTACCGGCGTCTCCGACGATGGCCGTTGGGTCAGTTCGATCGAGGCAATGGTTGGTGTCTACACGCCGTGAGTTGACACCTCGGAATAGGTGTCATGCCAGCCACCTTTGGAGTCAACAACACCTACGAACTTGAGCCCGCCGCCGGGCATGTGAGCGAGTCCAGCAAGGACTCCTCAGTCGAGGTCGCAACCATCCGCGATGAACAAGGCGTCACGGTCATCGCCGGTCCCAAGCCGCTCATCACGCGCAATGTGACCATCTCCGGCAAAGGCACAGCCAACTTTTCCGAAGTCGCTGCGGGCAACATCACAGCCGGAACAGCCTTCATCACCTCGATCAAGCGCAGCGAGAGCAACGACGACTTCCCTGACTTTGAAATCGAAGCAGTGATTTACGAAGACGCATAACCACCCACTACCATGCCAGTCACTTTCAATAAAATCGGAGTCCAGTCGGTCAGCGCCGAACTCATCGAAAGCGTCGAAACCACCAAGTCTCTCGACACCAAGATGATCATGTCGAGTGAGGGCGGCTTTGGCGCAGGCAAGGGCTTTGACCCAAAGTTTGAGTTCACGATCAAAGGTCGCGGTACCACTACCCAAGAAGCTGGGGCTGCTGCAACCATGACTCCAGATGGCGTCACCGGAGGTCAAACCATCATCACCTCCGTGAAGTTGACCGAAAAGAACGACGACTTCAACGAGTTCGAGATCAGCGGCGTGAATTACCCGCAGGCTGCAGCTCTCACAAATTAACGGGCGCATCAGCGCCCGCCCCCAAGATCACCACATGAAACAAGGAAGCACGATCGCGTTCGTTCGCGACCACGATACCGCGCCCATCGAGAGCCGCAATACACGGCTCATCGCTGGTGCTATCTCTGCCGGCGGCGAATTTGCCACCGAGAAAGCCTTTTCCGACACCATTGAGGATGTCGCGGGCACACCCAAGCGAACCGTCACATGGCTGATGGATGGCGCGAAGACCATGCGCTTTTCGCCGATCGCCAAGGATGAGGACATCACCTTTGCCGAGTTCCAAAAGCGATTCGATTCGCAAGAATGGTGCGAGGAGAATCCAAACCACCCGATCTCCTACATGCGGGCAATGAGCGACCACCACAACCGCCTCATCGACAAGATCAAGACCATGCGCCCCATGCTCCTGATCCGTAAAGGCAAGCGCCTCGCGATCGTTCCATCCGGCAATGACGAGGCCAGCAAGATCCAACGCGAAAAGATCCTCTCAATTTTCTAAAATCATGGACCCAAGAGATCAACTCATAGGCCAAGGTATGATCGAGGCCAGCAGCAAGACGATCGATGGCATCAAGCTGCGTCCTTTTTCCTACGGCTCACTCCAGATTGCCTACCTACTCGGCCTCACAATGTTCACCGGCAATGGTGACAACCTCAGCGAGATCGAGCATCAGCGCCAGATCGCCACTTTCGTCTGGATGCAATCCGCCCCACTCGAAGATGTGGTGGCCGCTGTGACCAACAACACCGCAGGGCAGGCCGCGCTTCTCTACTCGCTCAATATCGACTTCTCCAACCTGCCAAACATGCTCGCCGAGATCGAGCGCATCGGCGCGCAGGTCGCCGCCAATGAGGTACGCGTCGAGTCGAAGCACAAATCCACCAGCGAAGACGAGCCGCCGGGAAAGTCCTGAACCCCGGTTGGTGCGCCTCGGTAGTCTACGCGATCGCGAAGGACACCGGATGGAGCGAGGAATACATCCTATGGTCATTACCGCTCTCTCGCGCACTTCAGTATTACCACTGCGCTTTGCAAGCCGCTGACCTCTGGACGCTTGAGCCGATCACCGCCGCGAAGATCGAGGAAATGGTTCCTGATTCGCTACTCAGCTACATCGATGGACTGGTTGACTCACCCACAGAATAAATGGCCAGAGCGAACATTGAGACCCACACCGAGGCTTTCATGGAGATGGCCGAGAAGCTCAAAAGTTTCTCCAGGCGCGACGGCAAAACGCTCATGGAAGAGCAGGCGCGCGGAGTTCTCAGGACACTGATGCTGGTCACACCTCCGAGCACCACCAAGGTGCGTGGAGTTAAAGCCAAAAAGCGAGGCGAGGCGGCAATCGCCAGCGATGTCCGTGCAGTTTTCATTGGTTCAACCCCCAAGCGGTCAGAGGTCAGAAGCATGTCGGAAATGGCCAACATCATGCACCGAAGCCGCAGGCGGGGCAGTATCCGCATCACGCGGCTACCTCAACCAACTCGCGCCGCCCGCTCGATGATCACCCAATTCATCAAGGTGAAACAGAAGGGCGTCGGCTACCTCGCATCCGGCTGGGCCTCCGCCGCTCGCGGTCTCGGGAAAGTCCGCATTCCGAGTTGGATCGGTCGTCACTCTGCGCCTGGTACTTCCGTGATTGATGCTCAATCAACATCGGTCACTGCCACACTCACCAACGAGGTCGAATGGGCGTCTCACATTTACAACATCGACAACCGTATGCGCTACGCGGTGCGCTACCAGACCGGCAACATGCGCAGGCGAGTGAAACACTTCGTCGAGAAAGCCATCAAAGCCGCCGACAAGTAAGGATTGACACCTAGCCCCAAGAAGAAATGGCCGCGATCACCACCAAGCTGACCCTCAACACATCGAACTTCGTCGCCGGCATCGATCGGTCGAAGAAGGCGACCGCAGGGCTCAAGTCCTCGATGTCATCGCTGGGGTCGGGAATCGGCACCGCTTTCTCTGGCATCGCTAAAAGCGTGGGTGCGCTCGGCATCGCGGCGACCGGGGCCGCAGCCGCCATTGGCGGCATTGCCTACAAGTTCATCGGCATTGGCGAGGAAGGTCTAAAAGCGGAAAACCGCATCAAGAATGTAGTCAAGACCATGGGGCTCTTCGGCGATCAGTCCGACGAGGTAGCCGATCGTCTCATCAAAGTCGCCGATGCCACCGAACTTGCCACCGGCGTGGATGGCGACCTCATCATGGCGTCGCAGGCGAAGCTCGCCACCTTCAAGGAGTTAGCCAAAACCGCTGGTACAACTGGTGGCGCTTTCGATCGCGCCACCCAAGCGTCCATCGACATGGCTGCCGTCTTCGGCGGCGATGCCTCCAACTACGCAGTCCAACTCGGCAAGGCGCTGGAAGATCCCGAGAAAGGACTCGCCGCCCTCAAGCGCACAGGCGCGCTCACCACTTCACAGATCAAGGAAATCTCCCAAGAGTTCGCCCAGACGGGCAACCGCGCCAAAGCCTTCGATCAAGTCCTCAGGGCCATCGAAACGCAGGTCGGTGGCTCTGCCAATGCCACGGCAAGCGGCATGGCAAAAATCAAAGTCTCAGTCGGGCAGATGCTCGAAGAGATCGGCAAGCCGATGTCAGAAGTCTTTTCCAAATTCGCCACCGATGTGGCAAAGATGACGCCGCAAATCGTCGAATCACTGAGCGGTATTGCTCCTAAGATTCGTGAAATTGGCTACACCATCACCGCTGCACTCGCCGAGGCCCTGCAAGGCGACACTAGCCGCATGGTGAAGATCGGTGAGCTGATCGGTGAATCGGTCGTGCTTGGGTTCAAGGTAGCACTCACACGCGGATTTGCCGAAGCCACAGAAAGCGTGCTTCGATTGATGGAGGACATCAACCCCATCCGAAAGATGTCCAAATGGAGCCAAGACACATTTGGCAACTATCCGTTTTTCAATGAAGGCAAGCTAAGTGAGGAGGTCTCTGGGGCAAAAGGCCCGATCATGGAAAGCCAGATCGAGGATGGCATTGCAAGAATCAGCGGCCTCTTCAAAGAAATCTCGGTCGCCAACACCCCACAAAAACAAGCACCATCTGATTTCTTCGAGAGGCAAAGGGCTGCCGCAGAGGCTGAGAAAAAATCAATCCTCCCAACCCAACCAGGTACGCCAGAAGGCCCGTCAGCCGAGGTGCAAAAGAAGGCTGAGGAACTGAGAATCGCGCAAGAGCAGTATCGCCTCGAAGTCGAGTTAGTACGGGCAAGAATCGCGGGAGACCAAAAGCGAATTGATGCACTCCAACGCGAGCAGGCAATCCGCGAAGAGATCGTCCGACTCGAAGGGCTGGGCATGACCGGCAAAAACGCCAAGGACACTGCAGCAAAAATGGTCGATGCCCGCGCAGCCGCAGACAAAGCCGATCAAGAAGCTCAAAACAAAAAGAAAGACCCAGTCGATGCGGGCGGCCAAATCGCCCAACTCGGCAGCGTCGCCAAGGCCACCAATGTACTGATGGGTCGCAGCGCCAACTCTGGCATACTGGAAGAGAATCGCCGCCAGACATCACTGTTGCGAACGATCGCTGATAGAGTCAAACCTAAAGGGGAAACACCCAAAACACCGAACCTCGTCTTTGCATGAGCACTGGAAATATAATCACCGAGGGAGCGACCGGCTCCAAAAGTAAAGAAGGCGTCATCCAATGGGTGATTCCGTACTATGTCCCCAACATCGATCAAGTGTTGACGGTTGGGAAAACAGATTACGAGGGCTGCGAAGAGGTTTCGCGGACATGGAGCTGCAACAACGATGGCACAAACCCTTCATACATCGTTACCGTGGTCTACGAGGGTGGCAGCGCAGAGTCAGACCAAAACACTTACGGCGACGAGGATAGCACGGTATGGAGTCTTGATTTTGAAATCGCCGAGGAACCGATCGAGTCGCACTGGAATTTTGAGGAAATCAAAAAACAATACGGCGGCAAATGGGGCGATCCGGAGAATGAAGAAGACTGGGTGTTTCCCAAAGAACTTCCGGCTGGCTCCAGCTCCGGCTCTGGGCTCGGCGGGAAAGGTAAAGTTGGCGGAGGCGCTAAAAACCCGATGAAGGGAGTAAAAACCTACCTCGTCATGAACTGCACTGCCTCGGTGAGCTATACAAAAAAGACCCTTCCCAAGGAAGTTATCTCAAAAATCGGAGGTCTTGAACCAAGAATCCCCGACGCGCCCCCACAATTTAACTCTTTAGATGTTGGTCCGCGAAACTGGCTGAAAATGCCACCACAGATTTCCAAGCGTGGCAATGTCTGGCAGATCAACGAGTCATGGAGGTTGTCTGAGTATGTGGCATGGCCCAAAGAAGTCTACCCAGGCGGAAAGCCTAGATGATCGCAGTCCATGAACATCCAAGAAATCAAAGTTCAAAAGGGTGAGAAGATCCAACCCGCATGGGAGCGATTGGTACGGTGGGTCGATAAACTCAAAGTGGTACCGGGAGAGGGAGTAAAGGTCCGTGAAACGCCCAAGGGCACCATTGTCACAGTGATCAAAGACTCCAAGCCGTACAGGCACCCATTCAAGGCTGGCGTAAGCGAGTCGGGCGCGTCGGTGTCGGCAGGAACCGTCAATGGTCAAACACCGTACATCCTCGATGTAGTCACCAAGAACTGGCGGCGCATCGACAACCGAGACGACGACGGCAACAAGTTCGATGTGGAAAAGCCGCCGCCGACCATGAAGCTGGATTTGAAAAACCAAGAGGGCGGCAAGTTCTACATCTCGCTGCGCGTGAAGCCGAACGATGCCGGCACCATCAAAGACCCCAAAACAGACTTGCGGATTGTGCAGTCGCCAACAGCCGATGGGCTCAAGGATGGTGCTGGTTACTACCCTCTCGCGCTATTTTACCTCAATGCGGCGGGCACCGCCGTTGAGGAGTCATTCCAGATCGTCCACCACAATATGCGCTACCTCTATCAGGCGCGGAAATCGACCGAGGGCGAAACAACTGGCAACCGTCACCTCTTTTTCCCGGTGTGAAAAACATCCCGCTCATTCGCCATGAATCATGGAACTCACTGGTGGACACCATCAGTCGGAGGTTGCCACTGCGTTTCGAGGTTGGACCCAATCCACGCAAATGGTCGCACCCGTGGAAGATTTCGCCATTTTGGGAGGCGGGCGATGAAGAAAAAGGAACCAAAGGTCAATGGCTCTTCAAGATCAAGCCGGGCTTCGTCAATGGCGTTGAGGTGACAGTCCCAACCCGCGTGAAGCATACCGCTGAGAGAACGATTACCCGACTCAGCGAGGCAAAGGAGGACATCAAAGACCCAGAGCGGATGGTCGATGCCTTCCTGACTGAATGGCCGCGTGTTGAGATCGGCCCAACGCGCGTGATTGGTACTGGAGCAGATCCAAGCGGCACCTCTAGCGGCGGCAACATCAAACTATCCTACGAACCAGTGCCGAAGTTCTTTGCTGACCTTGGCGTGACCTCGGCAAACACGCAAATCTCTGGAAACATCAACAGCGGCATCACCTTTATCGATGGGCAAGAGGACGCAAAAAAAGCCCGCCGCCTACGGGCTTGTGATGTCTCACTCTGGAAGGATCGGCCATCGGCGAAGTTTGAAGTTGATCCCGGAAACATCCTCGCCGGCATAGTTGGCTCGATCTACATCACTTACAGCCACCTTGGCGGAATGAAGAAACACCCCTATCTGCGGGTAAGCTCGAAGTTTGTGCCACCGCCAGAACCGGAATCGCCAATGGCGCTGCTGGAAGGAATCACCGATCCCGAGTATGATCTCACCAAGATCGCGACGATTTTCTTAGTGAGTCAGCCTGGAGCGGAGCCCGCCGCGCCGCTGGACTCCTCATGGACTCCCTATGTGGAATACAACCAATTCTGGAACCTCGCGCATTCACCGCAGAGCATCCCCGACTCGACGCCGATTGACCCGATCCGGCTCACGACTGGACTAGCGGGCGGACTAGCTGACATCCTTATCTCCACGCTCTTAGCTCCGCTCAACGCGCAACTCAACAACGCATTGCAAATTCTAAAGAGCCGAAACATGTCGGGGAGGTTCTGGTCGCTATGAGCCTGGACAAAAAAGCCAACCTCGCCAAAAAGCGAAGTGATGAGCAAGAGGCAAAAAAAGTTGAGGCCGAGAAGCTTAACCCATCCTTCCCCTACAAGATGGAGGTCTTCCCCTACGACTTCTTCGGTTACGAGCAACTGACCGCGCCTACAGAGGAGAAGTCAACAAGTTGACGCGAGGGCGGGTGAAAAGATGCAAGCCCTCGCATTCGTAGATCTCACCAACCGCAGGCTCAACAGCACCCTCGGCGGCAGCGCACTAACTCTACCGGACCTAGTGCAAGGCGATGAAATCCGCATCGGCCTGCGCTTTTCCCAGCAGGTCGAAGGATCTACCACCGAGGTCACACGCACGCTCAACTCGCTGCGTGCCAGCATTGGCTTGGTGGATGCGCGCCCGACCGGCGGCACCTTCCAGCTGCATGTGGATGGCGATCCGGTCGGCTCGCCGCTGGCCTTCGATGCCACCGCCGCTCAAGTCCAAGCCGCTCTCGATGCCGCCTACACCTCAAGCGTCACCGTGACTTACAAAGACGGCTCATGGTTGGTCGATGTCGCCAATGCGACCGAAGCCGACCTGCCCATCACCGGCACCTCAGTGAATCTTGAGCCAAGTTGCCATGTGCGGGTGCGCTCCTACCTCGTCGGCGCAAAGAAGCGCCATGAGATCCGCCTGATTCGCTCGCCATTTGCCGCGACCTCGATTTTCTCCAATATCGTGCCGGCAATGCCCGAGATAGTCCGAGTGCAGGAGGGCGGTAGCCAGGGCACCACCACTTGGGACGAGATCCAAGCCCTCAAGATCAATCCGAACTTCCGTGGCAGCTACCAGATCCGCCGTGGCTACAAGCGATCGGGCGAACTCTCGATCGAGGACGGCGCGGAGGAGATCCAAGCCGCGATTGCCAAGCTCGCGGATGAGGACGGAACCCTTACCGTCACCAACCCATCCAACAACACCGCTCACATCACCTTCGGGGGGTCGATGTCTGGTCTAACCTTTGATTTGCTCGAAGTCGAGGTGGTCGCGGCACCACCCGGCGACCCGACCTTTGTTCTGAACCTCAACACCGCAGAGCTGGCCGACGCGCTGCGTGCCGTCGATAACATCACCACGGCGGTGCTGGAGGTCGAGATGACCCTTGAGGACGAGAACGATCCCGACACCCTTTACACCGTTACGCCGATCCGCGTGCCAGTTCGCATCATCCGCGAACTCAACTGGGAAGGGCTGGAAACTGCCGCCAACATCGACTGGCTACGCCCACCACATGGCCGCACCTATGTCCCATTCACCGAAAATCAAATCATCACCGGCAGTCAGCACTATGTCGCCCCGATTGGCGATGGCACCAACACCGAGTACACGCTCACCCACAACCTCGGCACCCGAGACCTGCATGTCACGCTGCGCAAGAATGATGGAGAATCGGCTATTGTCGATCGCCAGTTCAGCCTCGATGGCGATGACCTCTACATCTCCTACGCAGTCACCCTCGATAGCGAGGACGACCTCACCATCAAGTTCAAGACGCCGCCCACAGCCAACCAGTATGTGGCAACCATCACCACCGCAGGCCCCGTCTCGGCCTTCCAAGCCCACACTCACACGATTGAGCAAATCGAGGGACTTCAACTCATCATCGAAGACCTCGGCGGGCGAGTGGAGACATTGGAAACCTTTGTGCCAACTAGCGGCATCATATCGGAAAATAGCACCGCCCAAACAACGGTGGCCTCATGGGAGTTGCCCAAAATCTTCGAGGTCTTCCCGACCCGCGCCACCATCGAAGCGGACGATGTGGTTTCGATTGAGATCGATAAGCTGCCGAGAAATGGCGGCTTACTTCCAGCCAAGCACCTCACGGGGTCACCAACCGTGGCCAACACCATCCCCACAAACCCAAGCCAAAGCGCGGTTTATCATTACACCGATACAACCAAGGAACTGGCTATCCCTGGCTATCTTGGCCGCAAGGGCAAAAACATCGCCGCCCCGGCATTCTACGCATGGGACGGACGAGGTTTTTATCAGGTGGAGAAGGTCATCAACTCGGAATCGGTCTACTACCCGGCGGACTTTAGCCGCGAACTCTTCCGCATCCATGTGAACGAGAAGCAACTTCGCCTCAACAAGACTTTCTCACTCGATTTCTCATTCGTCGCAGCCGTCTTCAATTCCAACACCTCTGTTCATTGGGGGGTAGCAATTGATATTGGAATCCCGCAGGGGTCTCCAAGCACCCCGAGCAATATCTCGACGGTCAATTTCCTGCCGCCTTCGCTTGATCATTCATTTATGCTCACCAGCGTACCATCGGCCCACTCGTTTGGCCTGCGTGTGACTCGTAAGCTCGAAAACCTACTGCCGGTCTACAAGGTCGATCGTGTGTTGTATGGTGCGACCGAGGCCAGCGACACCACCCTAACGACCGCTAACTTTATCGTGCGGGGACGACTGGTAAGGTTCGACACCGACAATAATTCACCGGACCCCCGAGGTCTCGTCGCATTCAACGGCATGGGTGCTACCCTGGGCGAAGATGGTGGCGGATCATCTGACACAAAATACGGAATCGCAAAAATCTAAATCACTATGCCAGCACCAGTCATATCTACTACCACATCCGTCCTCGGCTACCGCAAGGGGCAGTACTTTGAGTACCAGATGGCGGCCACCAATACGCCGACCTCTTGGGCAGCTACCGGCCTGCCGAGCGGGATGGAAATCGATTCCTCTGGCCTCATCAGCGGAACCGCAACATCGGCTGGGGTCTACCTAATTAAAGTCACAGCCACAAATGGCGATGGGGCATCGACCCCTCTGGAAGTCGCAATGGGCATCGAGGACACCAACTACAACGACGGGCTCGGCATCGAGGTAAATATCGATCTGCTCTCTGGTTCGGTATCGGTGCCAGGAATCAGCCCATCGGCAGGACAAAACGCCAGCCAAGCGGTGATGTTCCTGAAGCATGGCGACAAGGCATTCCTTGACCTCGGTTTCTTCAAAGGCACAGAACTGCAAAGTATGGCAGTCGCCTCGATTGTCATGAACATACGCGAGTTCGATGGTGAAACGATTTTAGTTGAATCCAACGGAGGTGTTCAATCCATCGGTACCAGCGACAAACAACGCTACCGCATCCTTGTGGATCTCGATAATGAGGTGCTTTTGAATGCGCTCGGCAACTACCAGAGCGACTATAAGACGACCTTTGACGCGATAGCCGAGTTTGAATGGCGAGTGACTTACTTGGAAGAGGGGGCTTTGGCCGAAGAGATCGTGCGCTCCTCTAAGACATTCCGCATAGCGATTGACCGCGACCTTGTACCAAACGCATGACCTACGGATCTGGTATGATCTGGCCACTGGCCTCGGAATACGCAAAGCGTGGCTGGGCGGTGCGGCGCATTGGCTGGGACAACCCGGACTCGCTTGGTGATAGTGGCAGGGCACTACGCTGGGTGATTTACCAAAACTCCCTCTTTTGGCTGTTGTACAGGCAGGTCGGAACTGAAAACAAAATCTTCCGCGTGATTCGCAACTCGGATTTTGGAGTTGAGGATTTCTACGCCGAGGATTGGACAGTATTTTCTCCCACATGCTCCAATAACGCAGAACAAAGCGATCCTACCCAACAAGGGAAGAAACGCTACCCTCGCCCAGTGGATGTGTCGATCATCGTTGATCCGCTCAACCCAAATTCAAAATACGGAGCGTGCCCGATCGTGCCGCTCTACCCATCCATCAAAAAGCCTTGAGCACTGCACATGGCATGATCTGGCCACTTGCAGCCGAGTACGCAAAGCGCGGCTGGGCGGTTAGACGCGCCGGCTGGGCTAACCCGATTACAAGCCCATTCAACGCATCAAACTCGCTGCGGTGGGTGGTCTATCAAAATGGGCTATTTCACCTCACCTATGTCGAGCAAACCAGCGCCTCGATCATCGGCAGCGTGAGTCGCGTTGTGAGAAACACCGATTTTGGCGTATCTGAGTTTTACGCCAACGATTGGACGGTATACTCGACGATCTGCCAAGTATCTGGAGGCAACCAACAGGGCAAGCTAATGTACCCTGGCTACGTCGATGACGAACCGTACAATGATCCGTTTGGTTCGCTATTTAACTTCAGCGGATGCCCTGATGTGCCGCCAATCAAACCTCCAGGCGGAGGCGGAGGCGGTGGCGGGGGCGGTGGCGGTTGTGGCCTATGCCAACCGCCACCATTTTGCGGGCCAAATTTCAAACTCGTAGAAAGTGGGCGCGACCAGTGCAACTGCCGTACTTATGTCTGCCAACCAACATTTTGCGGCGACCCGCAAAAATGCCCAGATGGGTATCGATTAAAGCAAACAGGTTACGACGACATCGGGTGCCCTCAATTTGAATGCCAAAAAATGGAAGTCGAACCATGTGGTTTGCCACCAGAATGCGGATCAAACTCAAAACTTGTTATCACTGGGAGTGACAGCAGGGGGTGCCCTATTTATACATGCCAACCAATCGGCTGCGATGATCCAATTAAATGCCCTGAAGGACAAGTGGCTGTAGTCTCTGGCAAAGACTCGGCAGGGTGTCCTATTTGGAAGTGCGAAAAAAAGGACACCCCATGCGATGAACCACCAGAATGCCCTGAAGGTTCTAGCTTGGTTCAGACTGGGATAAACAACAAGGGTTGCGCGATCTTTGAGTGCCAACCAGATACATCAGGCTGTAAAAATCCGACACCAATACCTAATTGCGAGGAGTGCTGCGGTGGAGGAACGCCTTATGTCATAGGATTCACCCCAGAGGGCTGCGCAATTTATGATTGCCGTCAATTTCCGCCACCACCGCCACCACCGCCACCACCGCCACCACCGCCACCGCCAGAGCCCCCGCCTCCCCCTGACCCGCCAAGGCCACCAAGGCCACCGATTTATTGTACCTCCCCTTCAATTTTCATCGAAGGAGTTACCAGATCGCCAGTATGCTTTCAGCAAGGAACATCACCACATTACACCGCACAATACGGTTTTACAGTGCGCTTAGCTGAGGCATTATTACCATGCGCCGAAGGTATCTATTGGGTGACGATACGCATCAATGGCAAAACCATACGGACCACCATGAGCCCAGGTGATGCTGATAGCTACTCTGAGACCGTTACGCAGTCTCTCGGGGGTGATGTGAATATATCGGCTAACGCTTATCTTCCAATCAAGAAACTTCAATCAAGCTACACTCATACCGATAAGTTTCCAGTAGAGTGTCCAGATTGCGATGGTTGTGAATCACTACCCGAGATACTAGGTGCAACCTCGTATAGTTATCAAGCGACAATTGGTTCGTTCAATGTCTCTGGCGTTTTATCAGGAAGTGGAGACTGTGCGGCTGACAACGGTTATTATACGTGGCTGACCTCTGTGGGCATAAGAGTACAAAAGTCAGCAACACTTGGATGCAGACTATTTGTCTATGCGTCATACAGTGAAACCATTTGTAGCACCATCTTGTCTGGTGCTATCTCAATCACTGAGCAGACTCAGCTACCCTTGACCATCGCTCTCAGTGGATCAAGAGATTTCCCGCCGCCGCCTTTTGGAGATGGGTCTAGCACCCCCGCCAGTGGATCTATTACTATCTCATGAGCTGCCCACACGCCACCGCGATCACCGCTCAGGTCAATGCCTGTGGCCTTGGTTTGTATGGCGGTAGGCCAAGTGCAGGTGTATGCGCTTACTGCATGGAGCGAGGGGAGAATATGCACGTACGGATCGAAGCCCCACAACAGCAACCTCCGAGAATGCCGCAGATGATCAAGACAGCATCGAAGGCAGTCGTAAACTTCGCCCGCAGCGGATTTGCCACCACTGATGCTACAACTCTCGCCGCGCGTGAGGCCACCTGCCGTGGTTGTGATATGTGGGACGCGAAAGCCGTCAATGGCACGGGCCGCTGCCGAAAGTGTGGCTGCTCGACCTGGGCGAAGTTAAGAATGGCCTCAGAGAGGTGTCCACTTGGGAAATGGTGAGACTACGCTTTTGACACCCCACCCCCGATAGAATGCAGCTCGTTCAATTCATCGGCGACACCCAGCCCCACACCGTGCCGATGGCATGGGCAGGGGAGGCATTTGAGCCAGGCACGGCTTGGTCGCTCATCTGGACCGCGAAACACACCGCCGCCGACGACGACAGCTCGGCAGTCATCCAGAAAGCGACTGGTGCCGGCATCAGCGTCACCGAGGACACCGCCACGATCGAGCTAGTGCCCGACGACACCCTTTTTCTGCCTGCCACCCAGCTTGTCTGGGATCTGCAAGCCCAAAGCCTCACCACCGGCGAGGTTCGCACCGTGGCATTAGGTGGGCTCAAACTCAGCCGCGATGTCACGCGCCGCACGACGACCTCGGTGCCGATCAATACACTCACTCCCGCTGTGCCATTCACCGGCAAGAGTGCCTATGAGGTCGCCGTCGAGAATGGTTTCTCCGGCAGCGAGAGCCAATGGCTTGCCAGCCTGGTTGGCCCGCAAGGGATACAAGGGATTCAAGGAGAGGTCGGCCCGCAAGGCCCACAGGGCATTCAAGGAGTGGTTGGCCCGCAAGGGATACAAGGGATTCAAGGGGAGGTCGGCCCCGCCAATGAACTGACTATCGGCACCGTCACCTCAGGGGCGACACCATCAGCCACGATCACTGGCAATGCACCAAATCAGGTTCTCAATCTCGTTCTTGAGCGAGGCCCAGGTCGCTACACCTTCACGCTCGAAGATGGCGACCTGCTCGTTCATTACGACGATGTTCCACCCAGCCTCGCCATCGTTGATGGTGATTTAATTCTTACCATCTAACTCAACACCCACAAACACCATGGCAACTATCAACCTCGGATCAGTCGTCGGGCCAGCGGGTCCAGTCGGGCCCCAAGGCCCAGCCGGAACACCCGCGCCAAACTACACCTTCTACATTCAGGACGGCGACCTCTACATGAGCTATTGACACCTAACCACTCACGAATATGCCAACTCTCAATCTAGGTAAAGTTAAAGGGGATGCAGGCCCACAGGGAATCCAAGGAGTTGTTGGGCCACCCGGCCCGCAGCCGTCGCTAACGATCAACGACAACGCCAACACCGCGATCACTTTGGCCGATTCGATGAACAACACGGTGGTGCGCTGTACCTCATCCACCGCCGTCACCATCACCGTTCCCTCGACGCTGGCGGCTGGGTTTTCGTGCATGGTCATCCAAGCGGGAACGGGCCGCGTCACATTCGCCGCTGGATCGGGCGCGACGCTCAACTCATTCGGCAACCTTCTCTCTACCGCTGGGCAGCACGCACCCGCCTCGATAATGCGCGTTGGTAATGGGATCTACAACTTGAGCGGCAACCTGATATGATCATCCTGCAACAGACTCGCGGCAACCTTTCGAGCGGCGACCAACTTGCCCTCGACCTGCAATTCGCTGCGGACAAGACGCTGACTGCGCGCATTGGCCCGACACCTGTTTTCTCGCGAGCATCCGGTGCAACCTATGTCGGCAGCGATGGATTGATCCACGGCATCGACACCTCAACCACCTCGAACTCGATCAGCCCAGGCAGCAAATCATTCACGCTTCAAGCCACAGCTGGTCAGGATCAATTCTGGCGAACTGGCGATGGGGTCGAGGCATCCAACGGCGGCAACTCGATGGTCGGCACGGTGACGAGCTATAACTCAAGCACGCAAGTGCTGGTTTGCAACATGACCAGCATCGCCGGAACCGGAACATTCACATCATGGCGCATCGGCTATCGTGGCCCCCGCTTCGACCACGATCCCGTGACGCTTGCGAGCAGGGGTCTGTTGATCGAGGAGAGTCGGACGAATTTGATCTTGCAGAGCGAGAACCATGCTTCTGCATCTTGGAACAAGACTGGAGCGACTGTTGCTGCTGTAACGCACACTGCACCAGATGGGAACACTAGCAGCAATTTAGTAAGTGAGGACTCATCAACTGGTCTTCATCGCTTGTTCCAAGTCAGTGCGTATGTTAGTGGAACATCTTATGCTATATCTGTATTTTTGAAGTTCGCAGGAAGGCAGTTTGTTGCGATTACACATCCTACCGTTGCCGCTAATAATGGCATTGCTATATTTGATATTCAAAATGGATCTGTTACCCTACAACAATCAGGAATCACAGCTTCAATGATCCAATATCCAAACGGATGGTGGAGATGCGTGGTTGTTGGAACTTCATTAGTTACATCAAGCCAAAGTCATATCATTCAAGGAAGCACGACTGGTGGAGTATTGACTGGATCATACACAGGACTAAACGGAGCAGCATTTTACATCTACGGATCTCAAATCGAAGCAGGCTCCTTGCCGACCTCCTACATCCCGACGACTACCGGAACAGCAGCACGCGCGGCGGATGTGTGTAGTATCACTGACATATCTTCATTCTATGCTGGGCGTGGAACTATTTTTGCGTCGAGCCAGTTAAATGGTCTTTCTCAATTGAATGGTATTTGCGGTTTTAATACAGGTACTAACCAAATTTGCATTAACCGGCTAACTTCAACTACTAGGGCGCTTACTTTTGGCGCAACTCCGGCTGTGAGTATCAATTCAGCAGCGAATATACCTCCAACAACATTTGTAAAATCTGCTTTCGCATTCGATATTAACGATGCTGCATATTTTAATAATAATGTACTGGCTGGGACAGCTACATCATTAACGCTTCCATCTGTTACACAATTTCAAGTTGGAGGAAACGGAGGTCAGCAAATCCAATCTGGAACAATCGCCGCCATCCGCTATTACCGCAAACGCCTCCCCAACGCTAAACTTCAAGCCATCACCGTATGACGGACTACATCCTAAAATTCCCATCCAAAACCGCAGCCGAGCAATTCGGAATTGCGTCTGGATTCGCGTCCGCAAACGAGGATGGCGAGGTGGTGTCTAACATAGCAAGCCACGAACACGCGATGTGCGTGGTGGGCGACTACGATGGCGCATGGTGGGTGCTCTTCCGCGATCTCGTCGGCATCCCGATTCCTGATGGAGCGGAGCAGTTTATCTATTGGTCATCCGCATCCGGCACACCTCGCCCGACCGACGAATCCACACCTAACATTTTCTGGGCATGACACTTACCACTCACACCCTATCAGCCGCGACTGTCATCGTTTCTGGCCTTGCTGGCGGCAAGCTCGCGACGGTCGTTTCCGAGTCGCTGCAAATGCCCGAGTGGCTGCAAATCCTCACCGGCCCGCTCGGTGCGCTCGGTGCCGCTTTGTTCGCGGTGCGGTGGCTTGTTGTCCGCCTCGACAAGAGCGAGACGAAGTTCGCCGCCCGCGACATCGAACGCGACAAGCAGTTCGAGCAACTGGTCGGTTTGACCGTCCAGAACCAGCGGATAATTGAACAAAATTCCGACATTCTCCGCGAAGTCAAAGACCGCATTTCCTAACTCAAACCCACCACCACCATGACCGAACAACAAAGCACACTCCGCCTTGTCCTTTATGTCCTCATCGCCGTAGTGAGTGCCGGAAGCGCCGGACTCGCGACGATCAATTTTAGCGATGCCAAGCAGGTACTCGGCTTTGGCCTCGGCCTACTCGGCACGGCATTGACCACCGCCCGCAGCTACATCGACCAAAGCGAAAAACAAGTCTACCCCGACGAACTATGAACACCGACCTTCCAAAACCCGAAACCAAGAGTCTTGTCTTTTGGCTGATCGTGTCCGCCCTCATCTGGTTTGCGGTCGCCGTGATGACCTCCTGCACCCTGCGCATCAACGCCGACGGCAGCAAGGATGCGACAATCGACGCTCCCGCCGCGCTGCGCGTGATCGAAGTCCTCGCTGAAAAATGAAACCACGGGCAAAGCAGTTCGCCGTAGTCGCCGCCGCCGTCAAGGTCTGGTGCCGCGCCTATCCCGACGAGCTGCTGCCGCCGATGTTTGTGGTCGGCATTCGTGGCTACTACCGCGACACCATGGGCGCGAAAGGAAAGAATGATCGCGGCATCTACGATGATGCCATTTTCGTCGTCGGCCCAGAAACATTCGCCGCGTTCAACGCAAACACCGACCCGAGTCGGCACAGCCCTGGCATCGCATCGCTCATCAGCGGCGTCCACCCGTACAAGCCCGGCAACCACGGCATCTCCCGCCCAGGTGGCGGCTATCCGGCGTTCCGCCCGAACACGAAAGACGAAGCCCTGCCAGTCATGCGCGACGGCATGGATGGGATCAAGGAAGGCATCGCGATCAACATCCATCGCGGCTCACGCAACTCGACCAGCTCGCTCGGCTGCCAGACAATCCCGCCGGATCAGTGGGACGCCTTCTATGCCATCACCCGCTCGGAGATGAAGAAGGCAGGGCAGAAAGGATTCAACTACATCCTATGCGATGGCCCGATCGTTTGACTCGGAACACTAGGCATCGATGGCGAGATTTCCCAAAAGCATCTCGATGCCGGTCATGAGATCGCAATCGTGATCGATGAGACGATCGGCGATTACGGTCAATTCAGCCTCGATGACATGAGGATCACCCTCGCGCCAGGCACGCCCGAATCAATGGCTCAAACACTCCGCCACGAAATGGTTCACGCAGCCCTCGCTATCTCCGGTATCGCCTACATCGAACGCCTTCCCGAAGAAGCAATCGTCCGCGCCTTGGATTCCATCTTCTGGCCCGCTTATCAATCCCTCCCCAAACGCACATGGCCTACAAAAAATTCCTAGCCGCCGCCGATAATCACGGCGGTCTGGTCTGCAAAGCGTCCAAGAAGAAGCTCTTAGAGTTCGCGGATGTGTGGAAACCTCACCACCGCATCCATCTCGGTGACAACTGGGATCTCTCGCCGCTGCGCCGTGGCGCTTCGAGTGAAGAGCGCGCCGATGGCATCTCGGATGACTACCAGTGCGGCCTTGAATTTCTCGACGCTTTCCGCCCGAACTTCCTTACTCTGGGCAACCATGACGACCGGCTGTGGCAACACTCGACGAGTTGCTCGGATGGAATGCTGCGCGAGCATTGTGCCAAACTCGCTCAAGCCTCCGAGGACGAGTTCAAGAAAAGGAAGATCGCATGGGTGCCGTACCATGTGAGCAAATACCTGCAAATGCCCGAGGGCGGGCCGAAGCTCATCCATGGATTTCGCGCCACGATGTATCCGGCCAAGGCGACTTTTGAAAACTGGGGGCCGTCAATTTGCGGCCATGTCCACAAACCAGATGTTTTTACCGCCCGCCACATCGATGGGCAGGCGAGCTTTACCGTCGGATGCCTTGCCGACATCGATGCGCTGTCCTACGCCGACCGCACACCAGCGAAACTCGCATGGCGGAATGGCTGGCTTTATGGAATCATAAACGACAAGAGCGGCGCGTGGCAGGCGTGGCATGTGATCCGCGAAGGCAACACTTGGATCTCACCGATGGGCATACTATGAAAAAGAAAACCACCGCCGCGATCAATTCGCTCGAATACGCGCTCTCGCAACTTTCCACCGCTCAAAAGCGCGAGGATGAATTTACCATTGACGAGTTCATCCAATCGCTCGCCGCCAAAGGTGAATGGATCACTGCAAGCTCGACAACCAGTCGCTTGAACACCCTACTCACCAAAGGGCTTCTCACAAGGCCAGATTCGGCGGGCGCATGACTAACCTTTACTCGAAGGCTTAAGTAAGCCAACCAGAGTCCCGAATAAGTCAATCGAGCTTGAAATAAGCCAACCCATCGGCCTGCGTGACCGCGCGACGGTAGTGGCGAAAGAGTGTCGAACTTCCAGCGGTGTGACCCATCGCCGCCTTGGCTTTTTCTTCCGAGGTCGCCGCGAGATAATGAGAGGCAAACGAATGCCGGAGGACATCTTGCCCTTCGAGCCCCGCCGCTTTCCTGATCCGCTGCCATGAGCGCCGCCATTGAACCGGACGCACCGGCCCGCTCTCTGGATGACCTTCGAGAAGCTCCCGCAGCCTCGGCGTGATCGGTATGTGCCGGTCGCTGCCGGTCTTGGAGACTGATGGGGCAATATACACATCCTTGGCCCCTACGGCCGCCCAGTCGAGCCGCGCGATCTCTCCCGACTCCGCATCAGGGCGGATGCCCGCAAAGGCGAGCAAGGCCACCACGCGGCGCTCCTCGGGCGTCCGGCAATGCGATAGCACAGCTTCGACCTCGGCCAAGGTGAGAATCTGGATCTCACCCGACCTCCGGTGCCGCTCACGGTATTTGAGGACGGCGAGGATCCGCGTTGTCCTGGCATCGATCGTGGAACGCGCCAATGGCCGATTTTCAACCAATGCTTCCTCGATCACAGCGCGGTCGATCGTCCCGCAGGGCATTGCCATGAATTTTCCCGGCAACCAGTTTGGCAAGCGTCTCATCTCCGATTGATACCGCTTTGACCACCGCGCGTTACCAGCAGAGACCGCGCGGGTATACCGCTGACCGAAGGTCTCAGACCCGCCGGTTTGCGCTAGTTGCTTGATTACCACGCGCACAGCTTCAATCAGCGAAAGACCAGTCGGCGCGAGCATATCGACAGCAAGTGCAGCTTCTGCCGCGAGATTAGCGCTGATCGCCCGATTCCGCAGGCCGGAGTCGTGCTGATTCCGCAAAGTTGCCGCGAACTTTTTAGCCTCCGACATCGTCTTGAAAAACTTACGATGTCGCTTCCCATCTCCCGAGAGGGTGGCAGGAATTGAAACCCGCACCCCTTCGGGTGTTTCTTTCGGTACGATGGAAGGACGCCTTGGCATTCGATTGATTCCAATTTACTGCCCAATAGCTGCCCTATCAAATGTTAAAACTGGCAACAATCGTAGGCTTTTAGCAACTAGCCATTTTTAAAAACCCTAGGAAATACCTAGAAAACTGGAGCCGCTGGAGAGATTTGAACTCTCGGCCTGCACATTACGAACCCGCATGTAGCTTGAAAAAATCCTAGGTTTTATCAGGAAAACCTTGGCCAAACTGCCCAATACTGCCCAAACGCAAAAAAACTGCCCAAACGCGAAAAAGCATTTGGGCAGTAAATCGCCCGCCTTACTTCTTCGATTTCATCTCTGCCTCGATCTGCTCGATCACCAGTCCGAGGTGATATGCAGACCAGTTCGCCATGGTGCGATTCTCACGAGCTGCGGCCTTTCGGATGCGTTCCTTGAGGGCTTTGGGCAATGAAACGCCCAGGAGCGTCTGATCCGGCGAGCGGTCTTTCGGCTTTTTGGGTACTGACATGCCGCAACCTACTACCTCGCGTTAAACGCTGGTAATATTTTTTTATTTTTTTTTCGCGTTATTGACTTGACGCTTTGCGTTAAACGGCGTTTAACGGGGGCATGCCACACGCGAAAGCCAAACCAAACACTTCCCTAATCGAGAACAAGGATCTCGATTCAAGCACAGCATTTCTTGGAGTCAAGCTATCAAGCGAAATGAAAGAGAGGCTGAAAAAAGCTGCATCACATCAAGAGCGCACGATCAGCGCCTTCGCCCGCTATCACCTTTCCAAGGCCGCCGACAAAACTCTCACCCACAACTAAAAATGAAACTAACGCCACAAGCCCTCGCCGAGCAACTCGGCGTCACCAAGCACACCATCTACCGCTGGACTCGCGAAGGAGTTATCACGCCGGTGGTCGCCGAGCGATCCATCACCCGCTTCGACCTCGCCGAGGTCATGGCAACACTCAAGGCCCGAGCCAAAAAGAAACAACCCCGCGCCCTTGTTTATTGATCCCCTTTTTTTTGATCTCGCCGTTTAACGGCGTTTAACGCAAACACCCAACCAAATCCAAAAATGAAACTGTCAGAAAAGTACTACCGCAACTCGCGAGCATCCGCCTACCAAGCCGCGCTCGCTCTCATGGTCTGCGCCGCCAGCGTGTGCTGGATACCTGGTGCCATCATAGACAACCACCAAGGCGCGAACCCGCTGTGGCTCTTCGGCCTCATCGCCACCGCCATCGGCTCGGCCACATGGGCAGCCATCGCAGGGCATGAGTCGGCCCGCCTCTATCGCATCGGCCTCGAACAGCAAGTGCACGAGGCCCGCCGCGCGATCCGCCCGAGGATCTGAAGTTCTAAGCCAATATGAAGCAGTTCAATCCAATAGCTTTTACATGGGCTGAGGCGGAACGCCGAGAGCGCAATCTTTCATTAGCAAAAGCAATACGAAAAAAAGAACAGCTCAGGATAGCAGAATGGGAATCTAAACCGCACACAGTAATGGAAATCATCGGAGATGAACCAACTGGTCTAATAATAGAAATGCTAGGAGCTGATATTCTAACAAAGAACGATCAAATGTTAATCATATATCTTCAAGAAATGAGTAATTGGAACAGTTATAGCAAAGACGCGAAACCAAGGCTCCGCAAATTTATCACCCCGCGAGAATTTCGCCTTAGGAAAAAAAACGAGAGAAATGCAATTAGAGCAAAATAACAACATCACAAAATAATGATCTTCCCCATCACCCAAAGAATCAAGCAGCCGACGGTCATCATCGCCCATCGGACGCAAATCGCCGACAGCGTTAGGACTGTCCAGCTCGCAGGTACCTACCACCTCGTCATGCCGAGCAATGCCCGCGAAGTGCTCGCACTCCAAATGTTGGAGCATCAAATCGACAAGTTCGCGCCCGCCGAAGGCAACGGCGTCCTCATCAGCGAGTCGGCACACCGGAAACTCAACGCCTAACACCATGGCATTCGATCCCACCAAATACGACGACCATACGCTGATCGAGTCGATCAAGAGCCTTCGTCACAGCCGCTCTGCCTACCTCGGAAGCTGGGGGCAAAAGCGCCTTGCCACCCTCGAACGCGAAGCCAACCGCCGGAAACTCCAACTCCCAAAACACACCCAAAGCCATGACCGCGACGCAATGTGATTTTGATTTTACCACTAAGCGGATGCCATCGCCTGCGACGGCGGAGGTCGATCAGTTGATCGATTTCCTTCTTTGGTCATCGGTCAAGAGATGGGTGAGCGCGAAGCAGATCGCCGCAAGCCTTGGCTTCAACGAACGCAAGATCCGATCACTAGCCCAACACTCCGAGGGCATCATCATCAGCGGCCCAGGATGCCCAGGCTACCGCCACATCAACCACTGCACATTCGATGAATGCCGCGAGGTCTATCAACGCCTCGATTCCCAATGCGACGCCATGAAGCGCCGCTCGATCCAAATCCGCCAAATGGCGCATCGCCTCATTTCCTAACACTATGAAAATTAAAATCGACCCCGAGTTTCGCGACCTAATCCCGCCGCTTTCAGAGGTGGAGTTGAAGCAGTTGCATGACAATATATCTTTCAATGGTTGCCTCACACCTTTAGTCGTATGGAAAGAAGAAGGCATTTTGCTGGATGGCCACAACCGCTATGCGTTTTGCAAGGAATGTGATTATGAATATGATGTGAAGGAATTAAAATTTCCTTCACGCGAACAAGCAAAAGATTGGATCATCCTCAACCAGTTGGGCCGCCGGAATGTGTCGCCGGATGTGGCGGCAGACCTTCGCGGAAGACTTTACATCAACCGGAAGAAAGCAAACGGTGATAGAGGGCCGCAAAAGCTGGATCAGAATGAACCAGCTTTTTCCACTGCAGAAATCGTAGCGCGTGAGACAGGCGTTTCAGCTGCAACAATCAAGCGCGATGCCGCCTATGCCGAAGCGTGCGACAAACTTGGAATCACCATCGCCGCTATTGCAACCGGCAAAGAGAAGCGCAGCCGCAAGGAGATCATCGCGACCGCTTTTCCAGAGAAGGCGAAGCCGAAGAAAACGAAAGCGCCGGAGCCGGAGCCAATCACGGACGACGACGATGATGTGGAATGCCTTGTGGTGGACGAAACAGGAAATGCACCAAAGGACGATCAATGGGAGATCCTATTTGATTACTTCAAAACGCTCCCAACAGAACAGCAACAACTTCTTTGCACAGCAATCAAAACATACCTCGAAAAATGAAAATAGAAATCGACCTTGCGGGATCACTTAAAAGCAAAAGAGATAGGAGCTTTCCGCTTCAAAATGCTCTACTCGAACTGATTGATAACTCAGTTGATGAAGGATCAAGCACCATTAACATACTTGAAAACCACGGCGATCTCATCATTGAAGATAATGGCCACGGATTCAAAGACATCGAAGCTGCCTTGAGGATTGGTAAATCCTGCAAGGAAAACAAAATCGGCAGATTTGGCGTCGGGCTCAAAGATGCCTGCCTGAGGTATTCGGATTCAACAATCATTGAAAGCAATGGAAAGCGCGTGGAAGTGCCATGGCTTGAAATCATCAAAGGCTATCACGACGGTGACATTGAAAGCGTAGACATCGAAGTCCGCAGCATGACACGGATCATCCTGCAAAACTTTCGTGAGAGATACAAAAGCTCAATCGAAACAAGGGAGATTTGCCGGACATATCAACCGATGCTGATAGATGGAAATCTCAATATCAATGTGCTCGGCAAAAAACTTGAGCCATTGCCGGTGCCAGAATTTACTGAGCAATTTTGGGAGACTCTGGTTTTTGACGGCAAAAAGTTCATCATACAGGGCGGCATCTACAAAACAAACGACCCTGCGCGGATCGATTGGAAAGGCTACAATCCCTACTACAACGGGCGATTGATCGGCAACGGCAAGATCACCAATCGTGGCACTGGGCAGGAATACTGCAACAACTTTGTCTTCAACCTCTTGCTCTTTGATGACCTTGAGCCATGGGGGCTTGCCACCAACAAGGATGAAGTGACCGGCCTCGATGAACTACTCGATTGGATCTACCACGAACACACAAGACCGATCCTCGAACGCGGTGCCGATCAAGCTGCTGACATTGAACTGAAGGACATTGAGAATCAAATCAATTTGATACTAGGCGGCCAAGGGAACATCACCCGAGGCCCAAAGGTGAACAAAAACACCAAGGAAAAAGAGAGCAAAAAGGGATCACCAAAAAAGAACACCAATACCGCAACGCGCGCCGGAGGATACAACAACGGTAAAAGCGGCAAACGAGGATCGGTGAGATTCCTATTTAAGAGCCTCGGTGGCGAATCTCTTGGCGAATATGAATACCGTGAGAAGTCGGGCCTATTTGTCACAGCAAACACCGACAATCCATTCATCGAAAAAAACTGCACGAACCTGCCAGCAATCCAAATGTTCGTGATGATGTCGTATGCGATGCACCGCAAATCACAAAGCTGTTCCGAGATGTTTCCCGACAACTTCACCACCAGCATCTTGGACATTGCAGGCTCCGAGCTTGCATGGACAGCAACGCAATTCTCCGAAACCAACTAACACCAATGCCCGAAATCAACACTATCAGCAACGACCGGATGGACTCGTTCATCGAGACGATCACCGCCCAAGCCCGCGAGGCTATGCAGGAACGCTCAAGCGACATCCTGCGCGCCTGGCATGAGAACATCGAAGAGTCGAACGCGAACGAGAAGAAGTTCCCGCCGCTCAAGCTCGCCATCTCCGCCGCCGTCGATCTGGAAGCCGCGACGATCGAGACCACCGTGCGTTTCTCTGCGACCTATCAAAGCACCATCACCTCCAAGCTGCCCGATCCCGATCAGCCGGAATTACCAAATCTCTAACACCCCAAAAATATGAGCACCGAAATCGCTACCACTACCACCCAAGCGCCGAAGCCATCGGCGATGCAACTCATGGCCTCCCGCTGCAATGTCGATCCGGCAAAGCTGCACCAAACCCTCAAGAGCACCGTCTTCAAAGGTGCCACCGACGAGGAGATGCTGGCGCTGGTCGTCACTGCCAACACCTATCAGCTTAACCCGCTACTGAAAGAAATGTACGCCTTCCCCAAAAAGGGCGGCGGCATTGTCCCGATGGTCGGAGTGGATGGCTGGCTCAAGATTGCCAACCGCCAGGAAAATTACGACGGCATGAGCGTCGAGGTGTTTGGCGATGGCAAGACACCAACCCACGCGACCTGCGAAATCTACCTCAAGAACCGCGCCCATCCGGTGAAGGTCACTGAGTACTTTGACGAGTGCAAACGCAATACCGACCCATGGAATCAAATGCCGCGCCGGATGATCCGCAACAAGGTCATGATTCAAGCAATCCGCGTGGCCTTCGGTATCGGCGGCATCTTCGATGAGGATGAGGCGACCGACATCGCTGGCACCCGCAATGTCACACCGAGGCCCGCACCCGCAAAGGTCACCGGCGTCATCGATCCATTCGATCCATTTGCAAAGGAAGAACCAGAGAAGAAACCCGCAGCAAAGAAAGCGCCTTCGGTGGTTGAGGCCGAGCCGGTCGAAGAATCACAACCCGACCTCGCCGACCTCCCCGAGGCCGACTGGGGAGAAGAGGAAGGAGGCCCGCTGTGAGCGATCCCAAGCCCCACGAACCCGTCCAACGCGAAGCGATCGATGCCGAGTGGCGGATCTTTAAGGACGCGCTCAAGGCGTCATTCGCGAGCATCAAAGCGAAAAAAGACGCCCTTCTCTACCAACAAAACATCGCCAAGGCCCAAGTCATGTCGAACGCGATAAACCAAGCATGGAAGGAGATCATGTTATGAAAATGAAAGACCGCACCTATACCCGCACCGGGATCAACTGGGATAATTTCTTTCGGGACTGCGGTCACTACCGCGTGCGGAAGATGCCCAAGATTCTGGACAAGGCTGTACGCAGCGCCGCCAGCAGCCGCAACTATCTAGTCGAGGCCCAAGAGGATGGATACGACGAAATTATCTACATCTTCAAGCGCGACCATCCGGTCGATCGGATGCTCAGGGAGTTTTCCAAGCTCCTTGAGAAAGAACTCAAGGCACTCTACAACGCCGCGATTCAAGCGAAAATCATAGAAGGAGGAATGCTATGAAACCGAAGTTTCGCGAGATCCTCAATCAAGCCATCGAGAACGGCATCAAGTACGGTTGGTACAAGGCCCACAAGCACACCGACGAGCCGGAAGAAAATGACATCAAGGGCGCGATCGCCACAGCCATCTGGCTTGAGATCGATTTGCTCTTCGACTTCGACCAGGAGGGCGCACCATGAACTGTGAGCACGACGACATAGACGAAGAAGACGGCTGGGAGTGCCCGACATGCCTCCGGCCCATGCAGGACGAGCACGATTACGAATGCGGAACGTGCGAAACCATGGCGAGCCATCACCTGAGCGTGACCACGCTTTGTAAACTGCTGCGGGAAACGCAACGGCGCGAGTCATGCCTGATCGTGGAGAATAAGCGACTGAACAAGCAACTGGACGGTGCAATATCCGAACTCAGCGATGCAAAAGTCAGCGTCGAGTTTTGGATAGGAAAAATAGAAGAAGCCGACGAAGCCGCCGCTGACTTGAAAGCGGAGCTGGAAGATACGAGGCGGCACTGGAAAGAAGATCTGGAAGAGCAAGCTCGACTGCTTGGAATGTCCGCCGAGCGTGAGTGCGATTTGCGTGGGAAGCTGGAACGCGAACGCGCCCTCGCGGATCGGTTGGCGGAGGCGTTGCGACCACTACTGATCGCGACATGGAGGGAGAAACAACCGAGCAAAGCAGAACTCGCATTTGCCGCATGGAAGGAGGCACGCAGTGAGTGAGCAGCAACTTAAACCAGTTCGTTACTATAAGAGACGCCTATCCGATACAGAGTTAAGAGAGATGTACGGCATACCGAAGCAAACTAGTGACGCATGGATCAAACTATCAGACCAGCAGCCAACAATAGGCACACTCTGCAAGTGGTGGGTGGTGTATGGGCAGGTGGATGATACGGGCGAAGGTTTTTACATGCCCGTATATGGGCGTTTTATCCACGATGCTGGAAAAGGTCACTACATACGCATCACAACTACAATCAATGGCAAAGAGGTAGGAGCCAATGGATTTAGCTGCAAAGGCAAAGGGGTGATGTTTTCGCCGCCAGAGCATACCTATTGGAAGGAGGTGTGCAGTGAGTGACCGATTATTGATTCACGCCCGCCGCCTTGAGCGTGAGCGAGATGGATTAAAAGAGCAGCTCGACGCGCAGGAATTGGAGCTATTTGCCCTTAATTCAAAGCTATCAGAGGCAACAGAAGAGATCGAGGAGCTACAAGATCAACTCAATGCCTACATCATGCTCGATAAGATGGCTATGCGTAAATTTATGCGCGAATTGGAGGAAGAACGCCAAAAGAAATGTCGCTAATCACCCACAACCGACCAATGAACCCGAACGCCAATAATTAAGCGGGCAAAGGCGACGCCCCGAGGCCGGTCAACCTCGATGTCTATGCCGAGAACTACGAGGCCATATTCCGCAAGCAAACATGGCCGCACGACCCAGAGCCCTTTGAGAGCAAGGATCACGACAACGACTCAGAAATCTATCAAGAAACTATCGAATGAAAATATATCCAGAAATGATACAAGGCAGCGAAGAGTGGCTGCGCGCCCGCAAGGGCAGATTGACCGCATCGCAGATGTCGAAGGTCATCACCGGCACAGGCAAGTTGAGCGCCCAATGGGAAAAGCTGGCGATCAAGCTCGCCGCTGAATGCGTAAAGCCGGAAGAACTGCCCGCCTTTATTGGCAATGTCCACACCGACCGAGGCCATGAGCTTGAGCCGGTCGCAAGGGACTGGTTCGCCTCATGGAGCGGCCTTGATGTCCGCACCGTCGGCTTTGTCACCAAGGAAGGAAACCCCGTCCTTGGATGCTCGCCCGACGCTTTGATCTACCGAGGCAAGAAACCCGTCGCCGGTCTCGAAATCAAATGCCCGCTGGTTGAGACGCACGCGCTCTACCACTACGAAGACCAACTGCCCGAAGCGTACCGCGCCCAAGTGCATGGCTCGATGGCAGTGACCGGCCTCAAATCATGGTGGTTCATGAGCTTCA
>JAGWXY010000099.1 GCA_018969605.1 Verrucomicrobiota bacterium
TTCCACCAACCGGTCGAGGCGCGGAAACATCTCCTCGCCGCACCCTTGCGCGAACTGGCCCGCGCGGCGCGCGACGAGGGCGTCCTTTTGTCCGTGGAGAACCATGCGGACTTCCGCGTCCGCGATCTGCTCGATCTTCTCGCCGAAACAGGCACGCCGGCGCCCGGACTGTGCCTCGACCTCGGCAACGCGCTGCGCACCGGCGACGCCCCGGCCGCGTTGCTGCGCGAAATCGGCCGCACGCCAAACGATGCCCTATTCAACTTCGGATTTCGGGTTCATCCGCTTTTGCCTTCGGCGATTGTTTCTAGGGGCCTCCTCAGGCCTTCTGCCCGCGCCACAACCGGTGAGAGTGCAGCAGAAGTCCAAGACACAGCGACAACGATAGTAACATGCCAACGGGCGCGAATAGCCAGGAGCCTCGTTCCCCGAAGAGTTTCTGAACCATCAATGTCAGCCCGCCTGCGGCAACACCGCCCAACATGGATGCGAGGGCGTTGATCATGCCCACGGACCCGCAGAACTGGCCGTATTTTTCAGCGGGAAATACATACATATGCAGCGGCATGGCCGCGCCTTGAAAAACACTCAATCCCAGCGAGCTTGTGAGAATGGCCGCCCCTATGATCCAAATGGTATTCTGCCCGCCGCCGATGCTTGAGAAGACCGGCAGGTAGAGCAGTTGCGAGAGGGCGAAAAGTGAGATTCCCCAGATGGCGACGCGGAATGGCCTGAACCGGTCCACCAGTATGCCGGCCGGATATGATATCGCCGCCGAGACGCAGCTTGAAATTCCCATCAGGATCCCAACGTGCTTGTAGCTCAAGCCGACGTTGACAAGCATGACTTGAATGAAAGGGTTCCATGCCATCGAAAAATTAAACGCTCCGTTGAATATGGCATAAGTGCGGAAGAATTTGGTGGCGAAGCATTGCCGGAGCAGGTTGAAGGCAATGTGGAAAGGATGCTTCTCCTTCAGTTGCTCCGGCTCTGGGTAGGTTCCTTCGCGGATCTTCAAACACATCAAGCCGAATCCGACGCCGTAAAGCAAGGCGCTCCATCCGAAAATCTCCGCTGCGTAGTGATCGGCGTGAGGGAAGGCAAAGAATTGGAAGGCGGCTCCGGCCGCAATGGAAACGATGCGGAACAGCCCGAGAAAACGCCCCATCCTGGATTCAGGCACCACATCGTTGAATAGATAATAATATACCGAACTCACCACCATGTTTGCGACTTGAAAGGCGACAACCATGACTCCCAGAATCCCCAGTCGACACCCTTCAAAACTCCACGCTCCTCCCACCAGGGCATGAAGTCCATGGGCCAATCGCTCCGTTCCGGCAATGCCCAGCAGGAAAAGGACTACGAAAGGCGTTGGAATCAAAAGAAACGGAATCCGCCGCCCCCACTTGCCGCGGTGGCGGTCCGACCAGATGCTCACCAAGGGGGTGATCACGAAGTTGAGGAATGCCGGAATGGTGGTGACGAACAAGCCGATGAAAATCGCCGGAGCCTTCCACTGAGCCATCATCAGGGGCAACACACTCTGCACGACGGTGCCCATGAACTGCAGGCAGAAATCCCCCCACAGGATCCAGAAAAAGAGCGAGATCAACCCGCGTTTGCTGTAGATGAGACTGCCTCTGGTCAATGGACCGCTTTCGGATGATGTCATAAAGTCGGCTTTTGGTGATTGACCGAACCAAATGCATTGACTGCACGCCAGCGGAGTTCGGGAATCGCCGCTAAGGGGGAATGGCGCGGCGTGGCGGTAAGAATCACGGATTCACCCGGCAGGATGCACATCCAATTGTCACTCAGCACGTAATCGCTGGTCGCTACGCCATCGAGTGAAAAACGGGTCCACAAACTAGGAACGTCCGAGCGGTTGGTCACTTCGTATGAAACCTCACCGTTGCTTAGGTGCCTGTTTTCGATGTGCAACTCCGCCTGTGGCAGCTTGCGGACATCCTCGTGGTCATGCCAGGCAAAGTTGAATGGATAAAACTCGCGACTGATGAGCCGCTCCTCCGCATCATGCAGGGAAACCATGATCCCGAAGAATCTTCGGTCCGCCTTCTGTTCGGTATCGATATCGCAAGGAGTGATGCCACATTGTTCGAACAACGGGAATAGATAGCCGACGCCGTTGAGATCAATCACTTCTAGAGCGCTTGCGCTTTCGATTTCACGGGCAGAGGTGTGAAGCCGCAATTTTTCTCCGGAGCGCAGGGTCGCTTGCTCGCTCTCGGGGCCGATGGTCATGATCGGCGAGAGATCGCTGTTGTAGATGCCTACCCGGACGGAGTAGTCGCGCAGGTCGCGGCCCGATTCGTTGACGACCGAGACTCCCGAGCGGATGCGCTCGCGGAAATCCAGTTCGGGAGTTAGATAGCGGAAATTTACCGTCACCGGCGCGAAGGCACGTTTGAGAAAATAGTAGAGAGCCCGTGGTGCGCCGAAGTAATCCACGGCGGCCCATCCGAACATTGCCTGTTGGTCGTTCCAGCACCAGACGAGCGCACCCGAGCAATGAAAGAGCCGGCTGCGCCAGTTGCCAATTTGAGCGCGGACGGCGAAGCCGTTGAAAAGGTCGGAATAGTAAGACAGCTCCTCCCACGAGCGATAAGGAGCCGCATCGGCGGAGGTTCCGCGCGCGGGCAGGGAGCCGGCCATGAATTGCTGTGACCAAGGAGAAGTATTGATCTTGCGAAGATGCACGGCGGGCGAGGGCGGCCACGCGGTGCCTGTAAGCGGCATGAGTTTCTCGACAAGCCCCTCGGACGCCACAAACGAAGTATGGGTTCCGCTGTTGAATTCCACGCTGAACTTCGGTTCTGCGGCAAGCGCGACCTTCAGCGCGTCGAGCGCTTCCGAGCGCCTGCCGTAGTGGTCGTATTCGTCGGTGAATCCCGAACCTAGAAGATACGAACTCGCGAAATGCCGGCGTCCGGGGTCCTCCTCGCTGGCGATCTTTCCACCCAAGGCGGTTAGGTGATCCATCGGACTGCCGGGGATTTCGCATTGCCGCAACTCATTGCCGCCCATCCATGCGGCGATGCACGGATGGGATCGCAGTTGACGAACGATCGTGCGCACCTGGTGGGAGTAAATCTCACGATCCACATTTTGCGCGTTGACCGAATTGGCCACGGGAAAATCGTGGAGCACCAGAATTCCCAAGCGGTCGCAAAGATCATAGAAATCATCCAACTCCCTTGCATAGCCACCCCAGAAGCGGATGACGTTGACATTCGCGTCGCGTGCCAAGCCGAGCATCCACTTGTAACGTTCGCTGGCGTTGGTGAAATCCAGCGTCTTGTCTAGCGTTGGCCAATTGCCGCCGCGGGCGAAGACCGGCTTGCCGTTTACGGTGATCGTGAGGTCGGAATCCGTCCCTGTATTGCGCTTCCATTCAAGGGTGCGGATGCCGGTCTTGCGGCGGATGGGTAGGCATGCGGGTCCAGCTGCGGAGAGTTCGTAGAGAGGCTGCTCCCCCGATCCATTCGGCCACCAGAGTTGTGCGGAATCAATGGTAACGCGAAGTTGAAACGCGCCGAAAGCATCGGTCAGAACAATCCATTCGCCGCAGGCATTTCCATCGGGGTCGCAGATCCGAAGCTCGACGGGTTCATCGCCCAACTCAGCATGCAGCCTACCATGGATCAACACTTCCGCAGCATTGCCATGGATTCGCTTGGTTTCCGCCCAGACATCCGCCACCGCGTTGAGCTTGCGCGTTTCCAAGCGCACCGGCTGCCAAATGCCTGCGGAAATGACGCGTGGAAAATCGTTCCCCCCAAGCATTTGCGACGGCTTCAGGTAGCTGTCGCCACCAGGATGATCCACCTGATGCGGGCGCCCGGCGAGCAGCGATTGCCTTACGGCATCCGTTGCCAACTTCTCCGGGGAAATGTGAATTTGTATCTGGTTCGTGCCATTTTGGAGAAAACGGGTAACCTCGATGCTCGGGCCACCGAACATGCCGCGGTGTGAGCCAATCAACTTTCCGTTCAAGTGAACCTCGCACTGCGGATCCACACCCTGAAACACCAGCCATACGGATTCTCCCTCTTCGGTGCCCGCCCAGCTGAAATCTTTAAACAACCACTTATGCTTACCCTCCCACTGCATCGCCTCGATGAAGCCAAGCTCCTCTGATATGTCCGCCACTTTGCCAGCTGCCACCAGCGCGGCATGAATTCCGCCGGGAACGACGCAATTGATGCCGGAACCATCCTGCGGATCGGGTGGCTGGTCTCCATCGGTAAAAAAAAGCGACCAGTTCCCCGTCAGGCTCACCGAGGCCCCAACCATCTTGGCGGCCGCTTGGCTTTTTGGTGTACCCGCTTCAGGTCCTTCGCATGCTGGAATGGACTTGGTGGTTTTTGTCGGCATGGATGTGATGAAGTTTTTACTCCCCGACTTCTCGGGTCGTTGACAGCGTGGCCCCAGCGTCTAAAATCCGCCACGTGCTACCTGCCAAGAGCTTGGTTCGCGAAAGGAACCCTAACAATCGACATGTTTACGTCAACACCATTTCTGGAAAATGCCGCCCGATCGGGCGTTGAATCATGAAGAGTCGCCCAAGCATTCGGGATGTCGCCGCGCATGCCAAGGTCTCGGTCATGACGGTATCGAGAATTCTCGGTGGCAAGGCCAAGCACAGTGCGGCAACCACTCAAAAAGTGATGGCAGCGGCCGAAGCCCTCGGGTACCGCCCGAATGGATTTGCCAAGCAACTGAGAAGTCGTGACCGAATCATCGTGGGAGTGATTTTTACCCGCTTGCCTCAAAATTTTGCCACTCTGGACCTTTTCGAATCCAAGATTCTTGGCGCATTGGAAGCGGAGCTCATCACCAATGGCACACCTGTTTTGCTGTCCTCGGTCAGTCCGGAGGAAATCGAGGAGGGGACCATGCCGGATATCGTCATTCATGGGTTTGTCGACACCATCGTGTGCCTCTTTATCGAAAATCCCACTTATATTGCCGCGCTGGGAGAAAAGGTAAAGAACCTCATCCACATCGGTCGCACCGATGCCCCCGTGACGCAGATCGAAGCCGACAACCGCGAGGGCGCTCGGATCGCGGCCCGTCATTTGCATGGTCTCGGCCACCGCAAGCTCGTGCTCGTCCGTCCACACGAACACGTCTCCGATCACGTCGAGCGGGTTGAGGTGTTCTGTGCCGAGTTCATCTCCCTCTGCGGAGGGGAGGGAAACATCCGCTTTGCCGAGTGCAGCGTTTGGAACAACGATCTCACCGAGGCTGCGGTCTCCCAGATTTTGGCGCAGCAGCTTCCGGACGCCATCTTCTGCACAAACGACTTCATGGCGCTTCAGATCATGCGAGGACTGAAAGCCCGTGGCATCAAGATCCCGCAGGATGTTTCACTCATGGGCTTCGACGACATGGAGCTTGCCGAATATTCCGAGCCACCTTTGTCGACCATAGCAGTAGACAAATTGGCCATCGGCAGCAAAGCCGCCGAACTCGCCCTAGCATGCCTGCGTAATGGAAAACCACCCTCGCCCGGCGCTCTCGTTCTCCCGGTTCAGCTCGTCGAGCGCGCGTCGGCAGCCAGGAAAGCGTGAGCTGTTTTTGCGCGAGGATTCGACCTTCAAAAGTGATTCTTGAGCCACTTTGTCACATTCTGGATATAAATTTATAAAAATACTTGAAATGATCAATTCGATTATTTAAGATGTGATAAACAATGAAAAAGCTAGATGCTAGCCTACTCGACGAAGCCTTGAATCTCCTTGCCGAGTCCACGGAAGGCCACCCGAAACAGCATTGGGTGGTCTGTGGTGGGTCGTCTTTGCTGGCACTTGGCTTGGTAAACCGCACGACCACTCGCGACGTGGACGTGCTGGCCGAGCGTCTTATTGCGTGGGATTATGGCCCGAAGAAAAACCTGCGCATCAGCTTCATCAGTCGCCGGGATCAGGTTTTCTTCAAACTGTATGCCACCGTGGACTCTGACATGGGGCGACACTACGAGGATTTGCAGGATCTGCAGCCCACGGCGGAGGAACTGCTCGCTGCCGCGCGCTGGACACGCACTCAAGATCCATCGGGAGGATTCCTGTTTGTCCTTGGTGAAATCCTCAAAGCACTCGGCCATGAATCCCTCGTTGCACAACTTTAGGGAAAGCCTGCTTCAGCGGCTTCTCGACTTCCTTTGGCGGCAATGGTCCGCCTTGGGAGTGGCGGGTCATGCCCGCAGTGATGATCCGTGGATGATCGACCCCGAGGCATTGCTTCTCTTTTCTACCCACATCGCCCGCCACGACAGCCGCTTATTCGACGAAATTCTCGACTGGCTCCATACCAACGGCTCCTGGATCAATCTTCAGCGCCTTGGGACCCTGCACAAGGAAGAGCAACTCGGCGATTCCGCCGTCCTCGCCGCTATCGCGGATTTCCTCTCGAGGGAATCCTCTCATCTCAAGTGGAAGCTCCTGATGCGCAGGGTGGAAAAGCCGGGCTCTCCGGCCCTTGGGTTGGTACAGCGGCTCTTTCCCTCCGTCCCCGTTCTCAAAGAGCCCGATCCGGTATTCCTCAAGCACGGGCTGGAGCGCGGCGGCATCGACCTCCGAGGCATGAGCCAAGCTCCACGACCAGACCAGCCCGCCACCTTTCTCTTCAAACTCCGTGCCCTTTTCGGCATGCAGGCGCGTGCCGAAGTCATGGCCTGGCTGCTGGCCAACAAACAAGGACACCCAGCGGAAATCGCCCGCCAAACCAGCTACTTCCGCGGTTCCATCCAGAACGTCCTCAATGACCTCAATGTCTCCGGTCACATCGGCTCGATCCGCATCGGTAGGGAAAAAACCTTTTCCATCCTACGCCACGAGGAATGGCGCTTCCTGCTCACCTGGCCGAATGCGAACGCATTCCCCCAATGGATCAACTGGGCACCTCTCTTCCATGCCATCCAGACTTTTCTCGACACCCTCGGCAAACCCGGGCTCGACGAAAAATCCGAGAACTTCCAAGCCATCCAACTCCGCGAAGCCCTCGACCATGCCACTCCCGCACTGGCTCGGGCCGGACGCATCCATCAAATGCAAGCCACCCGCGACCTTCGTGGCACCGCACTGATTGCCGCAGTCCTCGCCGATCTGGATTCACTCATTCCCTAGATCCTGTAGTAGGGCTTGGACCTCGGCACCGCGCTGCGAACACCGCCCGTTCCGAATCCATTGAGGCATTGCCTTTCGGGCAGGAGTTCCGCCACATGAAATTTTCTGAAATTTTTTCTTGTGCACTCCTCATATCGGAGTAACATGTTTACGTTACCAAATACAGGCGGTTGCCCACAAAATATCCCCAAAAAACAACCCCGAAAATACGATGAAATCGCGTTCCATCAGTTCATTAGGGTTATCCCCATTCATCTCCGCAGCATTTGCGGCGGCAGGATTGCTTGCTTTCCCATGAAATACTTGGCAGCAGCAACCTGCCTTTTCCTGCTCCTGCCGGCATTGGCGCATGCTGAGGGCCCGCCCCCGGTATCGGTTCCCGCAGCGGTTGTTCGCGCCACCTTCTCCGGGGACCAGCAGGGGAATGTGCTCGTCAACTGCAATGCCGGAAACCCGGTGGTTGGGCATATAGGCGGAAGCGGGACAATCGCGGTCGAACCCGGCCAGAATCCCGAAGGAGAGCCGG
>JAGWXY010000100.1 GCA_018969605.1 Verrucomicrobiota bacterium
CACCAACTTCGAAGTCGCCGACGAAATCCTCGATCAACTCGCTTCTTAAACCCACCCCACCCCTTTCCCCATTTCAACACGGATGAGCAAAAAGCAATCTGACGAAACCCAGCCGCCGATTCCGGTGGATGCCGCCGCACCCGCCCGCAAAAGCGCGGTGAAAAAAACCGCGGTCGCGAAAAAAGCCGCAGTCAAAAAAACCGCCACCAAGACGACCAAGACAAAGGCCGTTGCCGCGGATGTTGATCCGGTCACCACTGATGCACCCGCGCCGAAAAAACGCGCGACCCGCAAAAAAGTCGAAGCCGCTGAACCCGCTCCCGCTCCCGCTGCGGATCCCGCGCCCGCGCCGCAAACCGGATTGGAAGAACCACGCAAAATCGGACGCGTGCCAGGCGGCGGACGCGTGGTCTCTCGCCAAGCGCCTGATCAATCCGAGCAAGCACCACCTCCACCACCACACGCTCCTCACGAACAACGCCCGCATCACGAGCAGCAAGCCCCACACCCCGGCGGCGATGGTCAACAACGCGAGAGCCGCAGCAAACGCCGCCGCGACAAACGCAAACGCCGCGGCAACGGATTCCAAAAAGGCGATGCCCCGCGCGGCGAACACCAAGAACCACGCCACGGCGAATTGCCACGCCATGGCGAATTCGAAGAACGCCGCCCGATCGCTCTCACCGGCCCAAAAATCGCCGTCGATGGCATGCTCGAACTCGCACCCAAAGGCTTCGGTTTCCTGCGCGTGCCCCACAAAAATTTCGAGCAAGCTCGCGACGATGTCTTCGTCTCGCCGGAAAGCATCCGCAAACACAACCTGCGCCTCGGCCAATGGATCCACGGCAACTACCAGGAAGGCCCACGCGGACCCCAACTGGTCGAGATCACTGCCGTCAACGGCACGCCACCCGAAGAAGCCGCGAAGTTCCCGCACTTCGACGAACTCAAAGCAATCAACCCAAGCAAACGCATCAGCTTCGAAACCACACCCGAACGCTTCACCACCCGCGTCGTCGACATCATGGCGCCCGTCGGTCGCGGCCAGCGCGGGCTCATCGTTTCGCCACCACGCTCGGGCAAAACCACCCTCTTGCTGCACATGGCCGAAGCGGTGCGCGAAAAATACGACGAGTCGATCCACCTGATGGTCCTGCTCGTCGATGAACGCCCGGAAGAAGTCACCGAATTCCGCCGCGCACTGCCCGGCGCGGAAATTTACGCAAGCTCCAACGACGAACAGCCGCGCAACCACTGCCGCATCGCCGAGCTCGCAATCGAACGCGCCAAACGCCTCGTCGAGGCCGGCAAGGATGTGTTCCTGCTGATGGATTCGATCACCCGCCTCGCCCGCGCCTACAACAACACGATGAACAATCGCGGCCGCGGCACCGGCTCCGGCGGCATCACGATCGGCGCGCTCGAAGTTCCGCGTCGACTCTTCGCCGCCGCCCGCAACACCCGCGGCGGAGGCTCGCTCACGATCCTCGCCACCGCCCTCATCCAAACCAACTCCCGCGCCGACGAGGCGATCTTCATGGAGTTCAAAGGCACCGGCAACATGGAGCTCGTGCTCGATCGCAAAATTGCCGAAAACTACATCTACCCAGCCGTCGACATCTTCAAATCGGGCACCCGCCGCGAAGAACTCCTCATCCCCGAGCACATGCTCCACAAAATCCACCTCATCCGCCGCGGCCTCTCCGGCCACCGCCCGGTCGAGGCCATGGAACGCCTGCTCTTCTTCCTCAAGAAGTTCCCCAACAACCCGCAAATGCTGCTCGAGATCAAAGGCTGATGCGGCAAAACCCTGCAAAATGCCGTGTTTTTAGCGGCCCAGCCCGGATTCCGGCTTGACCGCTCCCAGCGAAAAGTTGAGCTTGGCACGCTTCATTCACAGCTTCCAACACCCGCCCGATTTTAGCCCTCACCCCTCGGGCGTCCCACCCCCCCTTTCATCCGACATCCATGTTCAAAAAACTTTTTTCCAGCCTGTTCTCCAGTGATATCGGCATCGACCTCGGCACCGCCAACACGCTCATCAATGTGAAGGACCACGGCATCGTCCTGCGCGAACCTTCGGTCGTCGCCGTGAAGTCCGGCACCAACGAAGTCCTCGCCGTCGGCGACGATGCCAAACGCATGCTCGGCCGCACCCCCGGCAACATCGTCGCGATCCGCCCGCTCAAGGACGGCGTCATCGCCGACTTCGAAGTCACCGAAGCAATGCTCCGCCACTTCATCCGCAAGGTGAACAAAGGCCGCCGCTCGAACCCACGCGTGCTCATCGCCATCCCCTCCGGCATCACCGAAGTCGAACGCCGCGCCGTGCGCGAATCTGCCGAGCACGCCGGTGCCCGCGAAGTCTACCTCATCGAAGAACCAATGGCCGCCGCAATCGGCGTCGGTCTCCCGGTTCAAGAAGCCTCCGGCAACATGATCGTCGACATCGGCGGCGGCACGACCGAAGTCGCGCTCATTTCTCTCTCCGGCATCGTATACGCCCGCAGCGTCCGCACCGCCGGCGATGAGCTCGACGAAGCCATCATCCAATACATGAAGCGCGCCTACAACCTGATGATCGGCGAGCGCACCTCCGAAGAAATCAAAATCCGTCTTGGCTCGGCCGCACCGCTTCCCAAAGAACTCACCATGGATGTGAAAGGCCGCGACCTTGTCGCCGGTCTGCCGAAAACCATCACCATCACCTCACAGGAAATCCGCGAAGCCATGGCCGATCCGCTCAGCGCCATCGTCGATGCGGTCCGCACCACTCTCGAACGCTGCCCGCCGGAACTCGCCGCCGACCTCGTCGATCGCGGCATCGTGCTCGCCGGCGGCGGTGCCCTGCTCAAGGGACTCGACCGACTCCTGCGCGAGGAAACAGGCCTCCCCGTCCACATCGCAGAGGATCCCCTCAGCGCCGTGGCCGAGGGCACTGGCAAAGCCCTTCAGGAACTCGCCCTTCTCAAGAGGGTCACCAACTCCGAGCGCTGAGCGGCACCTCGGATCCCACCCGGCCATGAAGCCGCTCAACCTCATCGCATTGCTGCTCTTCCTCGGTGGCGCCCTCTGGGCGCTGACCCGCAACGATCGCGTGGTTCGCAGCATCCAGGCTTCTTACTACTCGGCCATCTCGCCATTCTTGCGCACCGGCTCGTCACTCGAAACCCACGCCCGCGAATTTCTCAGCGATACAAAAAGCGCCAAAACCCTCGAGGTGGAACTCCGCCAAGCGCGTAGTGAACTCAATCGGCTCGCGCTGATCGAATCCCGCTTCCAATCCCTCGAAGCGGAAAACAATGAACTGCGCAAAGCGCTCGGTTTCAAACAATCCGCCGGCTTCCATGTCATGGCCGCCCATGTCACCCGCCGCAACCCCACCACCTGGTGGCAAACGGTCGAGATCGATGTCGGCACCAACGAAGGCGCACGCGACCACATGATGGTCCTCTCCAAGGACGGACTCGTCGGCATCATCGATCGCACGAACCCCTGCGGCGAACTTTCCTCCGTTCTCCTGCTCACCGACGAAAAATGCCAAGTCGCCTCACGCGTCGAAGGCTCACCCGAAGTCGGCATCCTTTGCGGCCATCGCGGCACACCCGACGGCGAGGCATTGCTTCGCCTTCGTTTCCTCTCACCTAACGCCGCCGTCCAACAAGGACAACGCGTTTTCACATCCGGCCGCGGAGGAGTCTTCCGCGCCGACATCCTTCTTGGAACCATCGACTCCGTCGAAAAAGGCGCGCTGGATTCCGAAGCTCTCGTCCGACCCTCGGTGAACTTCGCGGATCTTGGCGCGGTATTTGTCGTACTGCCCGCCGATTCCTGAACCGTGATCCGTTTTTCAATCACCACCATCCTGCTTCTGCTCGCGGCATTCGCCGCACAGCAGTTCTTGCCGGTATTCACGGGCCTCCACCACTCGCGCATCCTGCTCGTGCAGCTTGCCTTCCTCTGCTGCGCGGTCGCATCCGGCCAACCGCTCATGCTCCTGCTCGCCTTCATCGGCGGCTTCCTCTGGGACGCACAATGCACCCTCGCCCCATACCCGGGCGACCCCACCATTTACACGCAACCCACGGAGTCCCTCCGCTTCGGTTATTCGATCCTGCTCTTCGCCGCCGCGGGATACCTGATGCAGCTCATCCAACCGCTCTTCCGCCAAGGAAAATGGCTGCTCACCACCGCGCTCATCGGCCTCACACTCATGCTCTACCTCACGCTCGAGTGCGGGCTCATCAGCTTCATTCGCGGCGAACTTCAAATCGATCAACCGACCTTTCTCCAAATCCTCTTCACCTCACTCTTCACCACCCCGCTCGCCCCACTGCTGCTCGTGCCACTCTGGCTGATCGCCCGCGCCTGCGACTACGACGACGACCAAGAGCCACTGCGCAAACACCACCGCTAACCCAGCATCGATGGAAACCATTTCCAAATTCCGAATCTACCTGCTCACCGCACTCGTGCTAGGCGGCTTCGGCGTGCTCGTCAACCGGCTCCACGAATTTCAAATCGAACGCCGCTACGAATTCCTCAACCGCGTCCCCGGCAACCAAAGCGTCACCGTCCGCGAACCCGGCATCCGCGGCATCATCACCGACCGCAGCGGCGTACCGCTCGCACGCAACCGCCGCCAATACGAAGTCTCATTCAACCTCGCCGAAATCAAGCAGGCCTACCTCGCCGAACAACGCGCGCAAAAAAAAACCACCGCCGAAAAGTCCGCCACCAAGGAAAAGGAAAAAGACATCGTCGCGATCGTCAACGAAACCACCATAGCCCAGCTCCGCAAACTCGACCTCGCACGCAACTACAACGCCTCGGCGCTACGCACGCATTTCATCACGCACGGCGGCCTCGTCCCGTTCCGCTACCGCACCGACCTCAGCTTCGAAGAGTTTTCCAAACTCGCCGAACACAACATCGAGCTCCCCGGCGTCTACCTCGCACTCCGCCCGCAACGCGAATACCCGCTCGGCACCCTCGCCAGCCATGTGCTCGGCTACCTCAAGCAGTGGGAAAAAGGCGACATCGAGAAAAACGACGAACGCAGGTTCACCCACTACATCGGCAGCGAAAAAGGCATCGCCGGCGTCGAAGCCACCATGGACGACCTGCTCCGCGGGCCCGAAGGCATCAAGACCATTGTCCGCAACGAAAAAGGTCGCACCATCCGCATGTCGGACTACACCAAGCCCGGCACCGGTGCCACCGTCCGCCTCACCATCGACGCACGCAAACAACTGCTGCTCGAAAACGCCCTGCGCCACGCCGGCCGCGCCGCCGGCGTGATCATGGATCCCAACACCGGCGAGATCCTCGCCATGGCATCGGTGCCGGACTACGACCCCAACGCTTTCATTCCGAGCATCTCGCAGGAGCGCTGGAAAAGTTACAACAGCAACCGACTGCTCTCACCACTCACCAACCGCGCGATCTCGGAATACGCGCCGGGCTCGACCATGAAGCTCGCCACCGCGATCGCCGGCGCACTCCAAGGACAAGCCGAACGCTCGTTCTCCTGCGATGGCTATGTCGCCTACGGCAAACATCAGATCGGCTGCTGGATCTGGAACCAAAGCAAAGGCAGCCACGGATCGATCGGCCTGCCAACCGCCATCCAAAAATCCTGCAACCCCTACTTCAACAAACTCGCCAACTCGATCGGCTGGCGCGACATGGTCCAAGGCTGCGCCAAAATCGGTCTCGGCAAACCCACCGGCGTCGAACTCCCCGGCGAAAAACCCGGCATCCTCCCCGGCAGCGACGCTTGGCTCAACTCCCATCCCGGCGCCACCATGAGCGCCGCCCTCACCGCGATGCTCTCGATCGGCCAAGGCGACTCCATGGCCACCCCACTGCAGATCGCCGCCATGACCGCCAGCATCGCCAACCGCGGCACCTACCTCCAACCGCGCATCGTCAAGTCCGCCATCTCCGAAGAAGGCAAAACCCTCATCGCCGACAAACCAAAAGCCATCCGCAACCTCATCCAAGACGGCATCAAACCCGCCGACCTCCAACTGATCCGCAAAGGCATGTGGCTCGCCGTCAACTCCGGCGGCACCGCCGGCAAAGTCCGCATCAGCGATGCCGAAGTCGCCGCCAAAACCGGCACCGCACAAACGGTCGAAAACGGCAAGAAATCCAACAACTCCTGGGTCACCAGCTTCGCACCCTACGAGGAACCCCGCTATGTCGTCTGCGTGCTCGCCCAAAACGCCGGATCCGGCGGCAGCGTCTGCGGCCCACTCGTCAACCTCATTTACAAAGGCCTCTTCGGCGACGAAAAAGACCAGCGTCTCCCACTCCGCGCCCAAACGGAATTTGCCGGCGACACCGACCGCATCGAACACATCGACCTCCCCAAAAATGCTCTCGCAGAAATCCGCAAACCCGCCAACGGCGACGAACCCGACCTCGAAGAATACGAAACCGGCGACGAAGCAGGCATCCCATCCAACACCTCACCCAACATCACCATCCCACCCACACCCACTCTCACACCGGAAGTCGACTCCGAAGGAACTGTCATTCCAAGGGCGCTTCCGGTGACCGAACCCTGATCCGCAACCCGCGGCAAACATTCAACATCCAACCATCATCAATATGATCCAACACATCAAAAGACTACTCGGCATCGGCAAGCCCGACCCCATGCGCGGCAACAGCCTCATCATCAATGTGGAAAAACTCGAGCGCCGCGTCGCACTCCTTGAGGACGGCATCCTCGAGGAATACTCAGTCGAACGCGAAGGCGACCAAAACATCGTTGGCGGCATCTTCAAAGGACGCGTCAAAAACATCGAGCCCGGCCTCAAGGCGATGTTCGTCGATATCGGGCTCGACAAAAACGCCTTCCTCCATTTCTGGGATGCGATCCCCGCCGCACTCGATGCAGGCCTCGAAGAAATCCAACGCGAAGGCAAAAAGAAAACCGCGAAAAAAATCACCTCCAAGGACATCCCCGACATCTACCCGGTCGGCTCGGAAATCGTCATCCAAGTTTCCAAAGGACCGATCGGCACCAAAGGCCCGCGCGTCACGACCAACATTTCGCTCGCCGGCCGCTACCTCGTCCTCATGCCCTACACGGAGCAATTCGGCATCTCGCGCAAAATTGAAGATCCGAAGGAACGCACCCGACTTCGCAAAATCGTTCAAAAACTTTCAGTCCCCGAAGGCATGGGCGTCATCATGCGCACCGTCGCTCAAGGCACCCGCGCCCGCCACTTCGTGCGCGACCTCGCCATGCTTCTCGAGCAATGGGAAGAGATCGAAGCCCGCCGCGAAGCCAATCCCGCACCCGCATGCATCTTCCAGGAACCCGGCCTCATCGAACGCGCCGCAC
>JAGWXY010000101.1 GCA_018969605.1 Verrucomicrobiota bacterium
AAGCGTTGGCTGATGAAGAGGATCGAGTTGAGTCCGAAGATTTTTTTGGCGCGCACAACCGAGTCGAGTGTGCGCAGGCCGGCATAGTCGCAGACGATGTGTTGGGCGGGCACGCCGAGCCGCACGAGTGCCCGTTTCATTTTTTCCGGTTCGTTGTAATCGTGCGCGCGATTGTCTCCCGAAACGATGAGCGTGCGGATTTTTCCCGCCTTCCAAAGCGCGGCGGCGGCCTCAACGCGATGCTTGAAATAAAGGTTTTCGCGGCCCTTCGTGCGATCGCTGGTTCCGAAGACAAGCCCGACCTCTGATGGTGGGGTGGCATCGACGCTGTCGAAGGTTCTGCCCCGCGCGGCCCAACTTGCCGCAATGTTCGCCCAAGCGATCGCGAGCGCGGCCATGGCGATCATTGCCAACAAAGCAATGCCGACACGCTTGAACCATAGCGCGGGAATCTTCATCTTCATGCGCTGCGCGTGCTTACAGGTTCCGGCTGACGGCGTGGCCATGTGAACCATGCCTTGAGGTTTTCCGCCAGGCGGTTGCCCGCTTGGTTTTCCGGCGCGAGCACACGCAGGTGGTTGGCGGTTTCGACGAAATGGATTTTTGAGAAGCGTCCGGCAAGTTCGCCATCGACTTCGACGGGCACCTCGCGATCGGCGTCGACGGTGAACGACTCGGTTTGGAAATATTTCACCGAATCCATCAAGTCGATGCCGCCAAGTGCGAGACCGCGCAAGGAATCGAGCACCAGCCTATAGCCAGCCTCCTTGTAAACCAACACATCGAGCTTCGAGTCATGATTGTCGGCCTTGCGGAAAAATGGAAAGGGTCCGCCATAGAGCGAGCCATTGCCCGCCAGCACCGCCACGCCTTCCACAACGCGGCCATCGGCAAGGGTGACGCGCATCTGCGGCGGTTTCTCGCCGAGCACACGCACTGCGGCCAAAAGATAGGCGAGGGGGCCGAGCATTTTTTTCGACTCCCAGGTGGTTTCCTCGATCACCATCGCGTCAAAGCCAACGCCCGCCATTTGCACAAATGGAATGCCATTGGCTTCAAACAAATCCACCTCGCGCGTGAAGCCGTTCTCGATGACCGCAAACGCGCGCTCGAGCGAGGCAAATGGAATGCCCATCTCGCGCGCGAACACATTCATCGTCCCCGCGGGCAGGACGCCGAGCACGGTCTTTGATCCGGCAAGGCCGCGCACGACTTCGTTGAGCGTGCCATCGCCGCCGGCGGCGACGACCACCGGCTCGCCATCGGCGGCAAAGCGAGCTGCAAGTTCGCGAGCTTCCTCGGCGCTGTTGGTGGCGTAGAGCGCGAAGCGATTCGCATGCTTCATGATGAAACGCAGCACCCGTCCGCCCTTTTGGCTGCGCGCCTTGGGATTGAAAATGATCGGGTACCTGCGCGGCAATTTCACGAGCCATTCATCGCCGATGCGCACCCGCTTCGCAATCGGATTCGCCATGGATGTGGTCGATGGGGCGATCAGCTCATCCGTCGATGGCCAAAACCGCGAGCACTTGCTCGACCGGCAGGCCCATCACATTTTCAAAGCTCCCGTCGATGCGCTCGACGATCAAGTCGCCATGCTCCTGGATGCCATAAGCGCCGGCCTTGTCGAGCGGGTTGACCCTTGAAAGGTAGCCGTCGATCGCGCCGGCATCGAGCGGCAGGAAAGTGACATCGGTGGTCTCGTGAAACACTTTGCGCGTGCCGTCGGGAAAAATCACGCACACGCCCGTACGCACCTGATGGGTGCGGCCGGCAAGGCGGGCCAGCATCGTGCGCGCTGCAGCGTGATCGGTGGGTTTGCCAAGCGGTTCGTTGTCGATGAACACCAGCGTGTCGGAGCCAATCACAATCGCGTCCGGACGCATCATGGCGACTGCCTCAGCCTTGAGTGTGGCATTGAGTTCGCAAAGTGCCGCTGGCGACATCGATGCGTCGTGCACTTCCTCGGCGGGCGAGGGGATCACCTCGAATTCGATGCCCGCGCGACCGAGCAGTTCCTTGCGGCGCGGTGATGAGGATGCAAGCACGACTGGCATGGCTCAGTCGGCAGGGAAAATGATTTCCTGGTTCTTACCCTTGCCCGAGTTGCGGCCAAAGCCGTCGCCAATGTCCTTGCTGGTGATGTAAATCATCAAGCCAATAAGCAGCATCGCGCAAACCGATTGCAAAATTTCGAGCGGCCGAGCTTTGATCGGACGACCGAAAATTTTCTCAAAGAATGCGAGCGTGATGTGGCCGCCATCGAGTACCGGAAATGGCAGCATGTTGAGCACGGCAAGGTTCACATTGAAGAGCACCATGAATGCGAGGATGCGCCGCCATCCATCCTCCGTTTGAAGCAGTTGGTATTGCATTTTGGCGATGCCCACCGGTCCGCTCAAGTGGTCGACGCCGATGTTCGAATCCGGCGCGATGACGCTGGTGATCGTGACCCACATCATGTGCAGGCTATCGCGCACCTGACGCAGCGGGCTTGGCTTGATGAGGCGGCTGTCGATGTCGGCGCGCGAGTCCCAGATGATGCCGATCTTGGGGTCCATGCCTGCCGGTTGCAGAGGCCGCTCGGGTGTGATGTCGAGCTCGCGAACCTGACCATCCGTGCCTTGCACGGCGATCCTCACGGTCTGCCAATTTTTGTCGCGAATGTGTTGTGAGAAATGCATGAGGCCATGGACCTTGTTGCCATCGATGCGGATCACGCGATCGCCTTTCACGAGTCCAGCATCGGCGGCGGGACTGTTCGGGCTGATGTCGCCAACGATCGCGGGGCCGGCCGGATCGATGCCGACCTGACGCAGTCCGCGGCGTTGGTACCAGTGGCTTTTTTCGGTTTCGAAGCCCGAACTGAGTTCGAGCGGTTTTGCTTCGCCCGGGCGCTCGACGGTGAAGGTGATCTGCTGGCCGCGGCTGAGGATGATGCGCTCGCTGATCGAGTTGAGCGATCCTGCAAAGCCGTTGACCTTCTCGCCATTGATCGCGGTGATTTTATCGCCAATTTTCAGACCTGCTTTTTCCGCCGGGCTGCCGGGCACGATGTATCCGACTTCTTGCGAGGGGATGAAATCCGCTGGCTTGCCGATCTGCCAGACGGCGATCGCCGCTGCCAGTGCCAGCAGCATTGAAAAAAGCGGACCGGCGAAGGCGACGATGATCTTGTCGAGCGGTGTCACTGCGGGCAGTGGGGCGCGTTCGCTGTCACCGCCTTCGATCGCGTCCATCGGCGCCATTTGCGGCAGCGCGACAAAACCGCCAGCCGGGATCCAGCCGAGACCGAACTGCACTCCATCGATTTCCTTTTTCCAAATCGGCCTGCCGAACCAGATTTGAAATCGCTCGATTTTGAGACCGCGCCATTTCGCGGCAAGGAAATGGCCGAGTTCATGAACGAAGATGATCACATTGAAAACGGCGATCACGACTCCGATCAAGAGGAGCATCTGTAGAAGGTTGACGAGGTTTGGCATGTTCGTGGGCCAATCTAGCGCGAGTGTGCGGGCCAGCAAGTTGATAAAAACCGGCGATCGCAAATGCGCCCGATCCGCGCGTTTGACCTTTTGCATTTGGGCGTTAGCCTATCGCGCATCCAAGCCACCCCATGGTCCGCGAAATTGTCCAATACGGTCACCCCGTTCTCCGTCAGCGCTGCCGCCCCGTCACTGAAGTCGACGACACGCTGCGCGCCCTCGTGGCCGACATGCTCGAAACGATGGCCGATGCCAATGGCGTCGGACTCGCTGCGCCGCAGGTTGGCGAAGACATCCGCCTCGCGGTGATCGATTGTTCCTTCGATCCCGAATGCATTTCTTATCTCAAAGTCAACGGCGAGGACGCGGAGCTGCAATCGATCATGCCGCTCGTGTTCATCAATCCCGAGTTGGAATACGGCGAGGAAAAGGAACCCGGCTTTGAAGGATGCCTCAGCATCCGCGGAATCCGCGCTGAAGTGCGGCGCCCGATCGAGGTCAAGGCAACCCTGCCGCAACTCGATGGCTCGGTGCTGGTGGTCGAGACCGACGGCCTGCTGGCCCGCGCCTTGCAACACGAGATCGACCACCTCAACGGCATCCTTTTCGTCGATCGACTCTCACCCGTCGCCAAGGTCTCGATGAAGAACCGCCTCAAGCGCCTGGTCGAGCAGGGCTAGATGACACCTGTGCGCGAAGCTCGCCGCGGTCATGATGGGTCCAGCGGCCGATTCTGTAGTGAACTATGTTAAATTGCGACTGCTGCAGAGTGCAGAACAGGAGCCGAATCCTTTGAGCATCACAGTGTTATTGATCACTCTTGGATCTGGCGCGAGCTGTCACTGTGACCGATGTTATCACCCGGCGTTTGCGGCATCAGCACATTGAATTTCATTCCCTTCATCTTGCGGCGCCGCACGGCCTCCTCGGTTTCCTCGCGTGATACCCGCCATACCTCGGCGTGCCCCTCCGCGGCCTCGATGTTCGACTTTGAATCGAGGGCTTGTTTTGCGAGATCGAGTTGGAGCTTGGTTGCATCGAGTTCCAAATGACCGAGGAGTTGGCCTTTTCGAACCGCATCCCCGGGTTTTACGAAAACGGCAAACATCACGCCTCGAACCGCTGAACGCTCCTTTTTCGGCCGATCGGGCAGCGGCGGTGGATTCGCACAAAAGCGTCTCGCTCGGCAGCATTTGCTCGAGGCTTTGGCCTCGCAAGGTGCATGGCCACGATAAATCCAAAGCCGCCAGTGCGGGTGTGAAAATGATGCTGGAAATCAGGTATCTGTGTCGGATGCCATGCTTGATTCCATTCATGCCACGCAAGCTAGGCGCCTCATGGCGATTTTTAATCATCAATGTGAGATTGATTTTAATGCAAAGACCATCCCGCCCATCAAAATGGGCAAGGAACAATCATGGCCTCGAACGCGGGTGATTCTGGCGGTTTTTTGAAGGCTTAGCACGACGGATGGCGTGTTTGCCTTGCCCGTCGCGCGGCTTCGTGTTTGGCTCCGCGCCGTCATGAAAATCGTCGTCGCTTACTCGGGTGGTCTTGATACCTCGGTCCTACTGCTTTGGCTCAAGGAGAAATACAATGCGGAGATCATCGCGTATTGCGCGGATGTCGGCCAGGGCGACGAGCTCGACGGGCTTGAGGCCAAAGCGCTTTCCACCGGTGCCTCGAAATGTTTCATCGGCGACCTCAAGGAGGACTTCGCCGCGAACTACATTTTCCCGATGATCCAAGCGAACGCGATTTACGAAGGTCGCTATCTTTTGGGGACATCAATCGCACGCCCATGCATCACCAAGGCGATGATGGATGTCGCGATCGCCGAAGGTGCCGATGCCATCGCGCACGGTGCGACGGGCAAGGGCAATGATCAGGTGCGCTTCGAGCTTTCCGCTGCGGCACTCGCGCCAAATGTGAAGTGCATCGCACCTTGGCGTGACGCATCATTTCGCGCGCAATTTCCTGGCCGTTCGGAAATGATCGCATACGCCGAGGCTCACAACATTCCGATCAAGGCATCGATGAAGAAGCCGTATTCGATGGACCGCAACCTGCTGCACATTTCCTTCGAAGCAGGCGCGATGGAAGATCCCTGGTACGACGCGACGACTCCCGCCGATCGCGACATGTATGTGCTCTCGGTTTCGCCAGAGGATGCGCCGGATCGCCCCGAGTATGTGGAAATCCTTTTTGAAAAGGGCAATGCCGTCGGCCTGCGTCATGAGAACCTTGATGCCATCATCGCCGAGCTTGGCGATGTGAAGGTGAGCGGCCAGCGCGATGGCTACGCATTGATGAGCCCCTACGGCGTGATGCGCGTGCTTAATCTTCTTGGTGGCCGCAATGGCATCGGCCGCGTCGACATTGTCGAGAACCGCTTCGTCGGCATGAAGTCCCGCGGCATTTACGAAACCCCCGGCGGCACGATCCTGCTCGCCGCGCACCGTGACCTCGAGACGCTCGTCGTCGACCGCGAAGCGATGCACATCCGCGACAGCCTCATTCCGAAGTACGCGCAACTTGTTTACAACGGATTCTGGTTCGCGCCGGAACGCGAGGCGATCCAGGCCTTGGTCACCGAGACGCAGAAAACCGTCAGCGGTGAAGTGCGTCTCAAGCTTTACAAAGGCAATGTCATGCAGGCCGGTCGACGCTCGCCTTTCAGCATGTATTCCGAAGCCGTGGCCACCATGGAAGGTGGCCAAGAGGAAGCCTACAACCAGGACGACGCCACCGGCTTCATCGCTCTCAACGCACTGCGCCTCAAGGCCAGCGCGCGTCAGGCGAAGTGAGGCGGGTTTTTCCTTCGTCACTCACGATGCGCAAGGCACAGCCAAACGAAAGCGAGACCAAGAGGCGGATGCTGGAAGTGGCGGCCGCATTGTTGGCGGAGCACGGCTTCGAGGTGGTGTCGGTGCGTGATGTCACGCAGGCGGCGAAAATGAATGTCGCGGCGGTGAATTATCATTTCGGCAGCCGCGATGGTCTCATGGCGCGCGTCATGGAAGAAGCGCTGCGACACTTCAACGAAGAGCGCTTGGCGCGGCTTCAGGGGCTGGAAAAACGTTTTGCGGGCAAGCCCGCTCCGTTGGAGGAAGTGCTTGAGGCATGGCTCAAGCCGCTGGCCTCCGCAGCGCAACGCTCGAGTTGGAAGGATCCAGTGACGGCTCTGCTGATCGGACGCGTTCTGACTTTGCCGGTCGATAAGGTGCCAACGGAAATTTCTCAAACGCATGCCGGCATCGATGAGCGGGTCAGGCGATTGCTAAGTAAAACGCTGACGCCGCTTTCCGTGGGCGAAATCTCATGGCGCATGCATGGACTGCTCGGTGCCTTGGTGCACACGCTGGTTTCGCCAATGATGTCGGGATTGCTCAACGCCGCCAGCGTCGAGGCAATCATGGCGAGATTTGTGAAGTTCGCCGCTGCCGCGATGCGAGAGGGAGCGGACTCTTTGCCGCCGACAAAAAACAGCCCGCAGGCAACTTTTGATTTTTGATCACAAACTCCGTCAAACCCGCAGACGCAAATCTCGCGCGCTCCATAGCAAGTTTGCTGCTGGTCGCGCGCTGCCTCTCAGCTTGCGCGCGCCGTCTTTGCGCCTCGAACTGAAGCGTTCTCTCGCACCGGCGAAGGCTTCGTTGACAAATGCCTTGCTGCCAATCACCGCGCCATCCGTGAAATACCGCACGCGACAGCGCAGCATTTCCGCCATGCCAAGATCAGGCAACACGGTGCCGTT
>JAGWXY010000102.1 GCA_018969605.1 Verrucomicrobiota bacterium
AAATCGATTTCTTCGGCGATGGCATCAGGGCACTCGACAGTCACCTTTTCAACCAACCGTTTCAGATTGCCGAATCGCGTATCGCTGCTGCCCGTGCCGCCCTTGTCGCGGAGTGGGTGCGACAGGAGGCGAATGACTTTGACCTGTCAGCGTTTCTTGCCGCCGAAATCGATATCGATTCTCTCCGCGATGCCAATCTTGATGGATCGTGGAGCAAGCTAAATCGGCTAAAGCAGACAGACCCCAAAGCCTTTGAATGCTGGCACGCAGCACAAGTCCTACGCGCAAACACCCTTCCAATCTAATTGTTAGCACGCGAATTTCTCATATTTACATGATTGCGATTGTTCAAAACCGGCTGCGAATTGCGTCCCCCGAGATAGTGAAGTGATCCCGCAAAACAGAGCCAGTGGTTTGTTGAAACTTGAGCTGGTCTGAGAGGGGCAAATCATCCCCAAAGTCAGCATCTCGGAGGACGACTTCTAACCAATCTCCAATCTCTTTTCCTTTTGCCACTTGCGAATGGGAGTCGATGGTTTTTAATGACGGCACACTTGCCATGAGAATCTTGCCCCTTTTGAGCCTCTTTTGGGTTTTGACTTCTTCCATCGGCCTTGCCGCGGCGGGTCACGAACCTGCCTACCCGCATCTCGCGAACGGCTCAGTTCAATACGCCTCATTTCCCAAACCATTGGAAACTTACACGACCAGCAATGGAAGCATGATGGAAACCATCATGGCACGAGCGGCGGCGGATCCGTTCAATGTGGCGGCGACGATCGTTTTCCTCCTGGCGATTTTGCATACCTTTGCGGCTGGTCCGATCAACCGCTTGGCCCATCACTACGAGCACAAGCATGAGGAGGAGCTTCGTTTGCGTGGCGTGCGCGACGAGTTGCATCCTGATGGCGTGGCCGAGGTTTCCTTCAAGGCGACCGTTCTGCATTTTCTAGGCGAGGTCGAGGCGGTCTTTGGCATCTGGGTGCTCGTGCTCGCCGGAGTCGCGGTATATTTCCATTCGTGGAACGACTTCGTGCTCTATGCGGCGGAGGACCGGGTTTACACTGAGCCGCTTTTTGTCGTCGTCATCATGGCCATCGCCGCAAGCCGGCCGGTGTTGCGCTTTGCCGAAGCGATTATGGCCAAGGCTGCGGCGCTTGGTGGCGGCACTCCCACGGCTTGGTGGATGAGCGTGCTGGTGATCGCGCCGGTTCTGGGTTCCTTCATCACCGAGCCGGCAGCGATGACAATTGGCGCTTTGTTGCTTGGCAAAAAATTCTACCACCTCCGCCCATCGCCGAAGCTCGCGTACGGCACGCTGGGCTTGTTGTTTGTGAACATCTCCGTGGGTGGCACCCTCACGAATTTCGCCGCGCCGCCGGTGCTGATGGTGGCAGGCAAATGGGGATGGGACACGCTGTTCATGGTGGAGCACTTCGGTTGGAAAGCGCTGGTCGGCATTGCGATCTCCTCGGTGCTTTATTTCGCATTTTTCCGCAAAGATCTCTTCAAACTTTCGGATCGTGCTGATGGCGTTGAGGATGGTGTGCTTCATGCCGCGCCATGGGCGGAGAGGGATCATCCGATCCCGTCCTGGGTGACGCTGGTGCACCTCGCGTTTCTTGGATGGACGGTTTACACGGCGCATTTTCCGGTGCTCTTTATCGGAGGATTTTTGTTCTTCCTCGCTTTCACGGTGGCGACGGGCCATCACCAGAATCCCATCACGCTGCGCAGCCCGATGCTTGTTGGATTCTTTCTTGCGGGACTCGTCATCCATGGCGGCTGCCAAGGCTGGTGGATTGAGCCGGTGATCAAGGCGCTCGATGATCAGGCGCTGATGCTTGGTGCGACGATCCTGACCGCCTTCAACGACAATGCGGCGATCACTTATCTCGCGGCGCAGGTCGAGGGAATTTCGTACTCGGCCAAGCACGCGGTGGTCGCTGGTGCGGTGACTGGTGGCGGGCTCACAGTCATTGCGAACGCGCCCAACCCCGCGGGGCAAAGCATTTTGGCGAAATACTTCCGTGGCGGTGTTTCGCCGCTGGGTCTTTTCCTTGGTGCCTTGATTCCGACGGTCATCATGTATCTCTGCTTTGTGTTTTTGCCAAATGGCAGCGCCAAGGAGCATCCGGTTGATGCGCCGCCCGCCATTGAACAAGTCGTGCCCAATCCTTAATAATCCATGTTTACCGGACTGGTTGAAGCGCTTGGCTCGGTGGTGTCGCTCGATGCGGCTGTGGGTGGTTCGCGGCTTGTGCTTGCCATTCCCTTTGCATCCGAGCTGGCGCTTGGTGACTCGGTGGCAGTGAATGGCTGCTGCCTCACCGTGGCGTCGATCGATGGTGATCAGATTGCATTTGATCTGCTGGGGCAGACGCTCGATGTCACCTCGCTCGGTGCGTTGGCGAGCGGCATGGTGGTGAATCTCGAGCGCGCGATGAAGGCCGGCGACCGTTTTGGCGGTCACTTCGTGCAAGGGCACATCGATGCAGTGGGAAAAATCCATGGCATCGAAGCGCGCGGGCAGGACCATGTGGTCGATGTCGAGTTGCCCGATGAAATCGCGCGTTTGTGCATTGAGAAAGGTTCGCTCGCGATCGACGGCATTTCGCTGACCATTGCTTCGCTGACGGACCGTCGCGCAACATTCTGGATCACGCCGCACACCTGGGAGCACACCAACTTGCACGCGGTCGTATCCGGCCAGCGTGTAAACCTTGAGGCAGATATGCTCGCCAAGCATGTCGACCGCCTGCTTGCAGCGCGCATGAATGCCGGCGCTTGAGTGCATGGCTGCCGCAAAAAAATGTGAAGGGCGGTCGCCAGATCCCGTCCTAGCGGCCGCCCTTCAGTTTCTCGCGCGCCCGGTTATGGCGGAACGGGCACACGGTTCCGTATCAGTTAACGGAAATTTTTTAGCTCACCGGGATCGCATGCGTGGCATGCTTTGCCTGCGGGTTTTTCGGCAAATGCACGGTGAGAATGCCTTCCTTGTACTCGGAGGTGATCTTCGAAGCATCGGCTTCATCAGGCAGCGAGAACGACCTCTCGAAGCGACCGTACGACCTTTCGAGGCGGTGATAGCGCACGCCCTTGTCTTCCTTTTCCGCCTTGCGTTCGCCGCTGATCGAAAGGGTGCCGTCGTCGACATTGACGCGGATGTCTTCCTTGCGGACTTCGGGCAGCTCGGCTTTGACGACATATTCCTTTTCCGTTTCGCCGATGTCGACCGATGGGGCCCATTCGGCAAGCGTCATGGATTCATCGGTGCGGATCGGCCAGCTTGAGAATGCGCGTTGCATGCCGCGCATGAGATCTTCCATCTCGCGCACGGGGTCCCAGCGCAGCGAGGGGCGAAAGATGTCGAATTGCTCGGATTTTCCCAGTGGGTTCCATTTGGTCAGTATGCTCATAATCGTATGTTTTGTTTTGCCGGCTGTTCGTGTTGTTTGTTCGGTCGCTCCTTCATGCCAGCACTGGAGGAGTGGCCTTCCGTTTCTGATCATCGGTCCGCTTCCGGCCCGCGGTTCATGATAGTTCGAGAGCGATTGATTTGAATGGGTGGTCCGCATGATTGTTCGTAGCGGGATTGTCGTAGCCGGGCGTGAGGATGCGCGGATGCCTGCGCGGATGTGATCACGCGATCACGGGCGATGGGGGATTTTGCGGATGGGTTTTCTCGCGGCGTGCGCATGGATGATTGATGACGCGGCGGATGGCGGCGCGGGCGCATGTCGATTATCGGTTAGTGTTCCGAGTGGGTGCGGATTGGTTTGTCCTGCCGCGCGTGTTTGCTCCGGAAAAAATTCCAAATGAAAACGAAATCAAAAACGATAGTATCGGATCCTGCGGCGCTGCATGTGCCGGGCCGCTGGTATTGGCATTACAGGCAGTTGCAGTCGTTGCGTGAGATTCTTCTGAACGAGGGTCGCAACCAATCGTCAGATGTCGTGTTGCCGATCGAGCCGCACAGCATGGATCCTGCCGACAGCGCGAGCGATGAGTACGACCACAACCTTGCCTTGGGTATGTTGGCTCAAGAGCATGATGCGCTTTATGAAATCGATGCCGCGATTCAGCGGATCATCGATGGTCGCTACGGCGTTTGTGAAGACACGGGACGTGCGATACCGGCGCAGCGCTTGCGGGCGGTGCCGTGGACGCGTTACACGCGCGAAGCCAAAGAGCGGCGTGAAAGGCGCGAGGGCAGGGCACAACGCGTGGCGATGAAAGCGCCTGGTAGCGTGCGCGGTGATGCCTCGGCGGCGATTGGTGCCGCGCCTGATCCGGAGGAAGAGGACTTGATCGCGCGCGAGTTGGATCATCGTTTGTTTGACGAGGCAATGATGCGCTTTGAGGGCGGCGAGGACTGGAGCGAGCAAGGTGGGATTCGAATCGCAAGGGAGGAAAGGTCATGAAAAGCACGATGATGAAAAATGTGATGGAGGCATGCGACGAGGAAGTCGCGATTGCCGTGGATGGTGTGGTGCTCGACGGCGATCTTGTCGTGCCCGCCAAGGCCAAGGGAATTGTCATCTTCGCGCACGGCAGTGGCAGCAGCCGCAAGAGCCCGCGCAATCGACAGGTGGCCGAGACCATTCGCGACAAGGGCATGGGCACGCTGTTGTTTGATTTGCTCACGCCCGAAGAGGAGCGCTTGGATGAATCCACGGGTGCATTGCGATTTGATATTCACATGCTTGCGACACGGCTTGAGGGCGTGGTGCATTGGCTTGTTTCGCAACCGGAGTGGAAGGAAATGAACATTGGGCTTTTTGGTGCGAGCACCGGCGCGGCGGCGGCATTGGTCGCGGCGGCGCATTTGGGCGATCTCGTTTCGGCAGTCGTCTCGCGCGGTGGTCGACCGGACTTGGCGAGCGGTTTGCTTGAGCAGGTTCGCTGTCCGACGCTCTTGATTGTGGGAAGTCTCGACGAGTTGGTGCTGCGTCTCAACGAAGACGCGCGGGCCCAGATGGTTTGCGAGACCGAGCTGCGCATTGTGCCGGGTGCAACGCATCTTTTTAGTGAGCCGGGAAAACTTGAGCAGGTTGCCAACTTGAGTGCCCGGTGGTTCGAAAAACATTTGTCGGGCGACATCAAGGAAAGGGGTGGCGCGTGAGGGGATCGGCTTACAAGGATCGGGTTGAAGCAGGTCGTTTGCTCGCTGATGAGCTGGCGGAGTACGCGGATGACAAAAAGGTCATCGTGCTTGGTCTCCCGCGTGGCGGTGTGCCAGTCGCGTGCGAAGTGGCGAAAAAAATTCATGCGCCGCTCGATGTGATGGTCGTGCGCAAACTTGGTGTGCCCGGTTGGGAAGAGCTGGCGATGGGTGCGATCGCGAGTGGTGGCGTGCGGGTGCTCAATGATGATGTGATCCGTAACCTGCAGATTTCCGAAAAGGCGCTTGAGAAGGAGGTCGACATCGAGCTCGAGGAACTGCGTCGTCGCGAGTTGGCGTATCGGGGTCATGCCGGTGCGCCGGCAGTGAAAGGTCGTACGGTTTTGCTGATCGATGATGGCATTGCGACGGGATCGACCATGCGTGCGGCGGTGCAGGCATTGCGTCAGCAGGGTGCGGCGCGCATCGTTGTGGCGGTGCCGGTGGCGGCGGCCGACACTTGCGTGGAAATGGAGCCGATGGTCGACCGCTTGGTGGCCTTGATGAAGCCCGAAGTCTTCGGTGCGGTGGGTCATTGGTACGAGCGTTTCCCGCAAGTTGATGATGCGGAGGTTCGGTCACTGCTCGAGCAGACGGCGGTGCCAGCGCATGCCGGATGATTTCGCGAGGCATGCGTGGTGCCATGTTCTTTTGGGCCGAAGTCCTTGCATGCGTTCCCACGCGTGCTAATCAATGGGCTGCATGCCTGCCGCGCAAATGCCAGAGCCCTCGCGCGCCTTTGAGAAAAGGCTGCTGGTGGCGTTGTGGATGTTGTGCGGGCTAATAGCGCCGCTGCGCGCCGAGGAAGCGCCGCCGGTGGCGCAGGTCGTCGAAGCGCCGGCCGAAGCACCTGTCGGGCCGGATCAAGTGGTGAGCCGCAGCAAGCAGTTTCGTGTGTCGGGCGGCGACAGCTTGGTGCGCGGTTCGGTGGCCATGTTGGCGGAGGAATCGAAGGACGAATTGCTGAAGCTCACCACTGAGGAAGATTCGTGGAAAATTCCGGTGAAGGTGGTCTTGAGTGGCAAGTCGGGTGATCCCTTGCCGCCGCGCACGGTGAGCATGCGTTTGTGGATTCTCGAAGGAGTGCCGCAGTTGCAGATCGATGTGCACTTGAGCCGCGGCATTGATCAGGAGCGCTTCAAGCGTGCGGTGACGGCGGCGATGCTTTACGAGCGAGCCTTGCGTGATCGCAGCGGCGATGCCTTGGATCATCCATTTTTCGTGCCGCCGTGGCTTGCCGACGGTTTGCGTGAGGCCACCGCGTGGAGTCTCAATCTAAGCGACCGCCGTTTGTACGAAGCTCTCTTCAAGCAGGGCGGCTTGTTCAAGATCGAGGAAATGTTTGCGGTCGGTGAGCGTGCCTTTGACGAGATGGATACGGCGATGCGTGCGGCGTTCCGTGTTTCGTCGGGTGCCTTGGTGATGGCTTTGCTCGAGCAACCGCAGGGGCGCGAAGGGTTCCGCGCATTTCTCAATGAAGTCGGCGCCTACGAAGGCGAGATGCCGGTGCTGCTGCGCAAGCATTTCCCGGAGCTCAACCTCTCGAGTACCAGCCTTGCAAAATGGTGGGCGCTGCAGATGGCGAACAAGGGCGGGCTCAACCAGCTCACCGATGTGCTGACGATTCGCCAGACCGAAGCCAGTCTTGCGGAGGTGTTGCGTCTGAACTTTCGTGATGCCGAGGGTATTGTTCAACAAGAGCCGATCGATGCGTGGCCCAAGCTTGCCGAGCTTGAGGAGGGCGAGCGCGTGGTGGCCGCGCGACCTGCAGCCGAGGCGTTGGTGAGGTTGAGCTATCGTTGTTTCCCGTCCTATCGGCCCTTGCTACAGGAGTACCAGCAGGTGCTCGATGCGATTTCAAAAAACCAGACGGACAATGT
>JAGWXY010000016.1 GCA_018969605.1 Verrucomicrobiota bacterium
CCAACCGATCGCGTTGGCGACATTGTTTTGCTCGACCACCACATAGCCGGGCCATGGGCGGTAGCCGCCGTAGTACGAGAAGTAGGGTCGGCGATGGTAATAGTTGCTGCTCCATCCGCAGTTCCATGATCCGCCGTACCACGGGCGGACGGTCGGGCGGTTCCACCATGGGTTGTAGCCCCAGTAGCGGCGGTCGGTTGACCAGTTGACGTTGTTTTGGAAGTTGTTGTTGATCTGGATTTGGTTGTTGGTCTGGTTGTAGATCGGGCGGTTGATTGATTGGTTGGAATCCCACCATGGCCGGGTGGTGGGGCGCAGGTTGGTGCCGGTGTTGGTTGCGTAGTTCAGCTGTGGGCGTTGGACTGGGCGCGAGTTGATGCCGGGTCGGGTGATGGGGCGTTGTGGAGCGGGTTTGGTGGCGATGCCGGGGAGCGTCTGCGGTTTTTGCGGGCGCGGGTAGGTGACTTGCCCGGGCAGGGCTTCGGGGCGGACTTGCGGGCGCTGGAAATTTTCCGGACGATTCAAGGTGCCAGGTGCCGGGCGGTTGGCGATGTTGGGTCGGGTTTCAGGGCGTTGGACTGGGCGGGTTTCAGGGCGTTGGAAATTTTCCGGGCCTTGCTGGATTTGAGGCGCCGGACGATTTTGCGGGCGAGTGAGTTGTGGCGGCTCGGTGGGAGCTGGCCGATTTTGCGGGCGGTTGATTTGCGGTGTTTCGATTGGTGCCGGGCGGGTGGTCGGGCGCTGGATTTGTGGGGCGGGCCTTTGGCTTGGGCGTTGGATTTGGTTCAGCTCCGGGCGGTTGATCGGACGCGGTGTGGGTGTGTCGATTCTCGAATTCGTGATCGGGTTGCGATTTGAATGCTGCTGCGGGTGGATGTTTGGGCGTTGAGCGCGGTTGCTGCGATCACGGAGGTCGCCGCGATCGAAATCGCGGGCCGTGGCACCCGTCATGAGCGTGAGCAAGCAGGCCGGAACAAACAGGAAACTGGTGATGGATTTCATGATCGGATGGTGTGGAAAATTATTGTTCGGATGGCTTGGCCTCGGTGGTCTCTTCGGCATCGGGTGGCCGTTTCACGACGCGCACCGATCCATCGGGCAACGAGTTGCCACCGATGGTTTGGTCGCGTGTGGACCAGATGTAATGTTGCAGCGAAGAATCGGGTTCGATCGTTTGGGTCGAGTGGTTTACTTCTCCATCGGCGGTGACGCCCGAGGTGCGCAGCAGCCAGCCGCTGCTGTTTTTTGTCCACTGAGAAATCATGTGTCCGCCAAAGGTGTCGAAGGCCCATGAGATGTAGTTCTTGCGGTTGTTGTTCCAACCGATGCGGTAGGTGCTGCTGGTGTTCTCCTCGCCAGCCATTTCGGTGACCGCTTTGCCGTCGATGAAGGGTCCGTCGTCACTCCACTTGAAGGTGAGGAAAGTGCGCAGGCCGTTTTTCTCGATGATCCAATCGCCGATCATCCACTCAAGCGGCAGGAGTTTTTCGCTGGCGGGTGCGACATCCTCGATTTCGTCGCGGATGCTGGCGGTGAGCCATGATCCGTCGTCCTGTTGCATTTGGGTCGAGGTGTAGTGGTGGGAGATCACTTCGCCGGTCGGGCGGGTGACATGGAGCGTGCCGTCCTCGATGGCGAGCTTGGGGGTGACGAAGCGCACTGAGCCTGCTTCGAGGGCTGCGCGCGGGCGTTTTTCGCCGGAGAAAAGGTCGGCGTAGAATTGCTGGATTTCGGCGCGGCCGGAGACGATTTCGCCGGAGCTGAGGATGATTTCGCCCTCGGGGATGAAGAGTTTGGCGATTGCCTCGGCGTTGCCTTCGTTGTGGGCGTTGACGTAGGCCTGCGCGTTGGCGGCGAGTGCTTCGAGAGAGGCCTTGTTGGGGTCGGTGTCCTGGCTGCGTGCGCTGGCGAGTGAGAGCAGCAGCATGGCGGATGGGAGAGCGAATGATCGGATCATGGAATGACTTGGGGTGAGGCTGCGGATGTACCGCGCTTGTGTTAGACTAGGAAGTTTTGCTGTCCTTAGGCAAGCCCTCTGGCAAGGTGTTTTTTGCCGGGATTTACCATGCGATCAATGGCGGCAGGAGGATGCGTGGGCTTTTCTTGGAGTGGTCTTTGCTTTCCTCGATGGCGGTGGCAATTTGATTTTCGAAATCCACATTGATGCGGCTTTTTTCCTCCTGCGTGATGTGTGAGAGCTGACGATAAGGCGTGCCGGTGGTGGGGTCGACCCGTGTGATGTAGTGTTTGACCTCCTCGTAGCGGACATATTCCCAGAGCGCTGTTTCGCCGGCCTCGGTTTTGCGGCTGCTGGTTTTGGTGGGTTTGCCGAGCACGCGTGAGATTTCCTCCATCGTCATGCCGCAGGCGATTTGGTTGGCGGCGATGAGTTCCTGGACTTGGATTTGGCGATTGTAGAATTGTTTGAGTTTGGCGGCGAACTCCGGGTCGTTTGGGGAGAATGCCCATGGCGCGACCCATCCGGCGATGCCTCCGCGCGTGCCCATGCCGCGGACGCGGTAGACCTTGTCGGTGATCGCCTCGATGCGGGCGATTTGATTGGCGGCGAGGGTGCCGAGCTGGTGTTTGCCTTCCTTGTCGGAAAAAACCGGTGCTTCACGGATGACCTTGAGTTCAAGCGGTTTGACCGATGCCTGTTCGAGGTAGACCACGCCGGGTTCCGAATCGAGCAGCGACTTGCGTGGTGTGCGTTTCACCTGGGCATCGAGCGGGATCGCCAGAAGGCAGGTGAAGAGAATGGCCATTGCCGGTCTCATGGTGGGCAAGTTAACCTGAATTTTTGGAAACTGAATCTTTTTCATCGGGTGATTCGGTGTTGGACGTGGGCTGGGTCTGTAGCAAAGTCGGCGCATGCATTCTGTGGGTCCGCTTTCCGAGAAGATGTTCGAAATGGCCAAGCGTTACACGCCGGGAGGGGTGAATTCTCCGGTGAGGGCGTTCCGCAATGTTGGGGGGGAGCCGTTTTTTGTGCGTCGTGCGGCGGGCAGTCGGATTGAGGACATCGATGGCAAGAGCTACATTGACTACATCGGCTCGTGGGGGCCGAACATTTTGGGTCATGCACCGGTGGTGATCACCAACACGATTCATGAGGTCGCCAAGAGCGGGATTTCATTTGGCATTCCGAATCCCTTCGAAGTCGAGATGGCGCGCAAGGTCTGCGAGTGGGTGCCATCGGTGGAAAAGGTGCGGATGTGCAATTCCGGCACTGAGGCGACCATGTCGGCGATCCGCTTGGCGCGTGGTTTCACCGGGCGGGATTTGATCGTGAAATTTGACGGCTGTTATCATGGTCATAGCGACTCGTTGTTGGTGGCGGCGGGTTCGGGTGCTTTGACGCATGGCGAGCCCGACTCGGCGGGTGTGCCGCGCGCGGTGGCATCGAACACCCTGGTGCTGCCGTACAATGATCCCGAGGCGCTCGAGAAAATTTTTGCCGCATGTGGTGAGAACATCGCGGCGATCATCGTCGAGTCGTATCCTGCGAATGCCGGATTGGTTTTGCCGCGTGCGGGGTATTTGCAGCTGCTTTCATCGATCACCAAAAAATACGGAGCGCTGCTGATTTTTGATGAGGTCATGACCGGCTTCCGATTGGGCAAGGCGGGAGTGCAGGGGATTGAGGGCATCGTGCCGGACCTCAGTTGTTTCGGCAAAGTGATTGGTGGTGGTTTGCCGGTGGGGGCTTTTGGCGGTCGTGCCGATGTGATGGATTTTCTTGCGCCGCTCGGGCCGGTCTACCAAGCCGGCACGCTTTCCGGGAATCCGCTGGCGATGGCGGCCGGGCTTGCTCAGTTGCGCGAGTTGGAAAAGCCATCCGGCTTTGCGCGGCTTGAAGAACTTGGCGCGCATTTCGAGAATGGCCTGCGCGCTGTGATGGAGGCGAGGGGCATCGCACACCGCATTCATCGCGTGGGGTCGATGTTCTGTTTGTTCTTCACCGACCGCGAAATCGTCAATGTCTCCGATGTGATGAAGCAGGATCTCGGGCTGTTCAAAAAGTTCTTCTGGGGCTGCCTTGAAAAAGGGATCTATCTCGCGCCGAGTCCGTATGAAACCGGATTTTTGAGCCTCGCGCATACCGAGGCGGACTTGGATGAAACGCTCGGTGTCTTCGACGAAGTGCTGGCGAAAATTTGATTTTTCCTCAACGGAAAACCGCGAGCATCGGGCGGTGGTCGGAGGCTTTGCTCCAGAGGCGATCGTCGATGATGCGCGATTCCTTGAAGTCGACATCGCGGCGCAGGGCGGCCGAGGTCATGATGAAATCGATGCGCGAGTAGACATCCTCGCCCGACCAATGATGGGTCCATGCCTCGCCTTCTGAGTCCTTGAGATAGATTGGCGTGATGCGCAAATTTTTGGCGGCGGATCCCGTCACGGCGCGGAGTGTGTTGCTGCGGTAGGTGTCGTTGAAATCGCCGTAAACGATGAGATTCGTATTGGGATTTTGGCCGAGGATTTTGTCGATGTGGCGGCGCAGGAGGTGGGCTTCCTGCAGGCGCATTTTTGCCTGATCCCCGCCATCGACGGAGCGTTTCGATTTCAGGTGGACGCCGACGAAGCGGTATTCTTTGCCGCGGGCCTTGATGGTCGCATCGAGGATGCCGCGGTTGATGGTGAAGCTGCGGCCTTCGAGGGTGTATTGGGTTTGCGCGGGAGAGCTGGTCGATGTGATGGGAAATCGTGAGAGCAGCCCGAGGTGGCGGACCGTGTCGGAGCCGCCGGTGTAATGCGAGTGGGGCAGATCGAGTCCGGCGGACTTGAGGGCTTGCTGGATTTCCGCGAGGTCGGCTTTGGTGCCGATTTCGCAGAGGCCGATGACATCCGGATTGTTTTTGAGCAGGATGCGCAGGACAGCGGATTTTTCCGAATCGGGCTTTGGTTGGTTGGCGACTTCGCGGCGGTCGATGATGCGATCCATGGTCAGCCAGTTTTCCACATTGTAGGCAATGAAGCGCAGGTTGCCGGCGTTCGGGTTGCCGCTTGGCCGGGTGGTCTCGGCTGGCTCATTGGCATCGGCTTGGGTGAGCCAAGGTTTTGATGCGGCCGATTTGCGTGAGGCGTCTTGCGAATCGGCGCCCGAGCGGTCGCAGCCGGAAAGAATCAGCGCGAAAAAAATGCAGCAGAGCGCGCCGAGGGATTTCGGGGCGTGCGTTTTCCGCGCGCGGTTTCGCAGGGCGCGCATGGCGATCAGGAGTCGCGTGGCTCCTTGCCGGGGGCGTCTTTGGTGCGGGCGTCGGTCTCGGCGTGGGTGATCTCGCGTTCGAAATCATCGCGGGCTTTTTTGAATTCGCCCATGCTCTTGCCGATGCCGCGTGCGAGCTCGGGGAGTTTTTTGGCTCCGAAGAGCAACAGGATCACGACGAAAATCATGATCATTTCAGGCATTCCGATGGGTCCCATGGTGGTTGTGTTGGTTGGTGGAAGGCTAGCCACGGAGGCGGGGGCGCGCAATCGAATTACCGCGAAAGTTTCGGCGCTTTCATGAATGTGCAGGGGTTACATCGATTTCCGCCATGCGGGTGAGGACATCCGCTTTGGGCGGAAGCTGGCGTTCGACGCTTGCGAGCGAGCAACGGGCAAAGGTCGTCGCGAGTTGGGCGCGTGCGGTGGCATCGAGACCAGTGCTGAGGCCTGCGAGGTAGCCTGCGAGCAGGGCATCGCCGGCGCCGACCGTGCTGGCGACGGAAATGGGCGGAGCTTTGGCCATGAGGGTGGCGCAGGGGTCGAGGAACAAGGCGCCCGCTTCGCCGAGCGATAGAATGACGCGCGGGATGCCCTTCGACCGGACTTCGAGGGCGGCCGATTGCGCGGCGGCGAGATCGGGGATGTCGCGGCCGAGGAGCTCGGCGATTTCGTGTTGGTTGGGCTTGATGAGGTCGGCCTTGCGATCGATCGCAATGCGCAGGGCGTCGCCACTGGCATCGACCGCGACAAGCGCGCCTGCGGATTTGAGCAGTTCAATCAGCGCTGCGAAATCATCGAGCCCGAAGCCTGGCGGCAAACTGCCACCGATCAGGCACCATGATCCGTGCAGGTCGAGTCCGCGCAGATTGCTGTGGAGTGCCTCGATGTCTTGCGGGCTGACTTGAGCGCCGGGGAGGTTGATGTCGGTGGTGACTTCGCCGTTGCGCTCGACAAGTTTGATGCCGGTGCGGGTGCGACCAGGGATGCGCACGAAGGCGTCGCGGATCGGGATTTTGGAAAACAGCGTGGTGAAGTGCGTTTGATTTTCCGCGCCCAGAAATCCGGTGGCGGTGCTGCCGATGCCGAATTCGCCCAAACGCGCCGAGACATTCACGCCCTTGCCGCCGGCTTGGTGGTGGCTTTGTTCGGCGCGGTTGACCGAGCCGGTTTGCAGTGATGACAAAATAATCGTCTGATCGATCGCTGGATTGAGCGTGATCGTGATGATCTGGTTTGAGTTGTTCATATGCACTGCTTCGCGATGTGAATAAGTCGTGAATAAATGGTGAATCAATGCGGAATCGCGACAAAATGTCCCGATTCAGGTGGGTGAGGAAATTTTTGGGTCTTTTTTCCTTGTGCCAGATCCGTCGTCTGGTTCCCTCGCGGCGAAATTTGCCGGTGGTGATGATTTCCGGCAAATTTCGGCACACAAAACGCTAACCTGCGGCCGACTGGCTGCACCGACCAAGACGATGATCCCAACAAACGACAAAACGCATAGGACCGAGGAAATTGAATCCACCATCATGAGCCGCAGGAGCTTGTTGAGTGGTGTAGGCATGGCAGGCTTGGGATGGTTAGGTTCTTCGGTATTGGGTTCGGCGTTTTCATCGCCCCCGAGAGTTTCCGTCGTTACCAGTCGCGGCAATGCCGCCCCTGCAGCACAGAGCCAAACGGCCACTAGCCTTACGATGCCGGATCTGCCGGAAGAATGGCTTGCGATGCATGGCAGACAAGCCAGCGAATATTTCCGTTATCTGAGTGCGCTCAAGCTCAAGCGCGTCGATGCCGCCCAGGTGCTGGAGTCGCATGCCAAGGAAAAGGGCGGCGTGTGGAATAGCATTCCGCCGAGGGCATCATGGCGCCGCATGGGTTACACCTTGCGGGTTGCCGAGCGCATCGCGCAGGAAATGAATGTTTCCGAAGTGGAGATCATTTCCGCTTATCGTTCGCCCGAATACAACGCCCGCTGCCGTGGTGCGAGAACTCATTCGTGGCATCAGCAAAACATTGCGGTCGATGTGAAGTTCCCGATGCGTGCCTCGAAGGTCACCGCCATGGCGCGCCAGCTCCGCGATGAGGGTCTCTTCCGCGGTGGTGTGGGTGGTTATTGGAACTTCACGCACATCGACGCACGCGGCCAGAACATCAACTGGTGATCGGGTCTGCGGTTATGGTCGTTGGCGTGATGCCGATGGCCAAATCAAGTTTTGAAGTCGCGTAACTGGAAGGATGTCCAGCCGATGACGAAAAGTGTGATGTTGAGCCCGCCTAGCAATGCGTAGGACTCGATGAGTTTCGGCCAAGGGATATTTTGCTCCATGAGGAAGATCCAGTTGCCCATGCGCCAGGTGATGAAGAAGCTTTCGTAGGGTTTGAAGAAGGGGAAGTTTTGCAGGATCATATCGACGAATAGGATCGTGAGCGTGATGATGGTCGCTGCGGCGGGCTTGATTTTTAAGCATGAAAACATGAATGCGATGGATGAGAGCGTGATCATGCTCAGGCCGATGCCGGCTGCGGAAAGGGCGAGCCGCCAGGCGCCTTCCCACCATTCGGGGTAGGCGGCAAAGACCTTCATTTTTGGCTCCATCACGAATAGCCCGCCCTGCCAGCCGACAGCGGCTATCGCCATCAGGTAGCCAGTGATTCCGACGAAAAAAACAAAACTGAAGGTATAGAGTGAGACCGCCGTGTATTTTACCAGAAGCAGGCGCAAGCGGCTAATGGGGCGTGAGAAAACCATGCGCAGGTTACCGTCCTCGTTTTCCTTGGCGACGATGTCGCCGGCGACCAGGGCGAAGTAAATCGAGCCGAGCAGAAACATGCTCAGCAGCATGATGGTGAAGGTGATGGTGAGCGAGCTGTAGTAACTGCCGAACTCGAGGCCGTTTCGCTCGATGATTCCGCGCATGTGTTGTTGGCTGCGCTCGAGTTTGTAAACGAAGAGGATGAGCGCCTCCATGATCAGAAAGGCGCCGTAGCCGATCCAGGTGCGCGGGCGGGCAAAAAGTTTCTGCAGCTCGCCGCGAAGTTGTTGGAGGAATAGCATGGCGTTTGTAGAGATCACATTTTTTTCCCTTCGAGCAGCTCCATGTAGACGTCTTCGAGCGAGCGCCGGACGGGAGAGAACGATCGCAGCTTGATGCCCGCTTGGACGAGTGCCGCCAGCAGAATGGAAGGGTCACTGCCTTGAGGGATCTGAATGATTCCGGGTGCGGTTATTTTTCCGCCGTTGGAGAGGATCACGGGCATGGCCTTCTCCCAACAATCCAGATCAGCTGCGAAGCGGTCGGTTTCCTCGCGAAGTCCATCGATGGCTCCCTCGAACACCAGTTCTCCTTGGCGCAAAATGGTGACGCGGTCGCACATCAGTTCCACTTCGGCGAGCAGGTGGGAGTTGAAAAGCACGGTCATGCCGCGGCTGTCGCGGAGGTTGAGGATGAAGTCGCGGAACCACTTGATGCCTTCCGGGTCGAGGCCGTCGGTGGGTTCGTCGAGCAGAAGGAGTTCCGGTTCGGGCAGCAAGGCTTGCGCGAGGGCGAGTCTTTGCCGCATGCCGTGGCTGTAGGTCCGAACCTTCGAGTGGATTCGTTGGGTGAGCCCAACTTCATCGACGGTTTTCTGCGCGGCATCGGCATCGAATCCGCCTGAGTATCCCATGAGAATGCGCAGGTTTTCCCAGCCGCTGAGATAATCGTAAAAGGCAGGCGCTTCAAAAATCGCGCCGACCTTGCGGAGAGCTTGGGAGCGTTGTGTGGAAACGGGAATGCCGTCGATGGTGACTTCGCCGGAATCCGCCATCACCATGCCGAGAATGATGCCGAGTGTTGTGGATTTGCCGGCACCGTTGTGGCCCAGCAGGCCATGGATTTCGCCTTTGCCGACTGAAAAGGAAAGGCCACGCAAGGCGGGTTTGCCGCCGAATGATTTGCGGAGTGCGTTAATTTCCAGCATGGCGTTTGAGGGTTCAGTTGCCGGTGGCAAAGCGGAGTTGGTTTGAGCTGCTTGAGTCGGCGTAGAGGACATTCACGCCGCTCGGGTGCCAAGACTCCTTGTCGGAGACGAGCGGGATTTTGTCGGGGCGGTTTTCGATTCCGAAAAACGACAACTGGGTGATGTGTCTGCCGCTTTGGGTGTTGTTCCAAAGGTAGCTTGATCCGGATTTTGCGTGGAGCTTTGTATCCTGTGGGCATTTGAATGCTCCTTCATTTTCGAGGTATGGCTTCAGAACGGTGTCGAGCACCGGTGTTTCGTCGGTTTTTGAAATCCGGCCGGCGGCGATATCCGGCAGTTTTTGCTGATGATCCTGAAGGTAGGATTGCAGTGCGCCGCCGATGTTGCGGAGTTGGCCGATGCAAGCCGCCTCGCGGGACTTTGCCAGCATCGACTTGCCGAGCGGGATGCCCACACCTGCGAGTGCAGCCATGATTGTGATGGTGACAAGCAACTCCACCAGGGTGAATGCGCGGCGAGTGGGGGTCATCGTTGGCCGGGTCCGAACTGGTTGCCACGCATCCCTTGCATGGTTTCGTTGATGGCTTGCATCAGTGGCGCGAGATCGAGTTTTGTCTCCATGCTCGACTTTTCGAAGTAGGCGCGCATGCCCTCACGGGTAATTTTGTCCAGCAGTTCGCCGCTCATTTCGCCGGTGCGTGCGATGTCCGAGCTGGTTTTGCCATCGCTGATTTCCTTAAGCCCCTGTTCGACGAATTTTTTGCGTTGGTCTGCGGGCATCGCATCCAGTGATTCCATGAAGCGATTCATCGATTCCATGATGGTGAGATCGATGAAGAGTGATTTTTCCCGCGTGTTGAGTTTGCGGAAAAATTCTTCGCCACCGCGTTGACGGCGGTTTTTCTGGCGTTCTTGGAAATCGAGTCTGTTGACGAGATCGGCGATTTCGCGGATTTCCTTTTCGCGGCGTGCGGATTCCTTTGCGTTGTTGCCTGCTGCGTTTTCAGACCAATCGGCAAAGCGCGCTTGCTCGATGCGAAGGTTGATTTTTTCCGCAGTGACCTTGCGAGAATTGGCGTAGGCGCGGACGCCCCAAATCACAAGCCAGACCAGTACAAGCGCGCCCAAGGCGCGGAAGATGGTTCCTTGTCGAGTCATTGCGCCGATCATAAGCGTGTCGGCTTGCTGCACAAGCAATGGCTGTGGGGCTTTTTCATGCGGGATGCGTTTGACACCCGTGTACCGACACCGATAGTGCGTCGCATGGCGTTTCACCGGGCATGATCCAGCGCACGAGACAGACTGACGAGATTCGCGGTGCTGGGGCCATCGAATGCTGGTGTCTGCATGGTGCAGTGGGATCGGCGGGTGATTGGCGGCAATTTGCGGCGGCGATGTCGGCGGATTCGATCGCATCTCGTGCGGTGGACTTGTGGCGATTTCTTGCCTGCGAGCCGATGTCGATGCCGCGCGTTGGCGAGGCCTTGAATGCCGAGGTGAATGATGTGGGCGCGGGGCGGGCGAAGCGGGTCTTGGTCGGGTATTCGATGGGTGGCAGGTTGGCATTGCACGCCTTGGCGCGGGCGGATGCGCCGTGGGATGCGGCGGTGATCGTATCGGCGCATCCGGGTCTGGAGCATGCGGATGAGCGTCGGGCACGATTGGCGCAGGATTCCGGATGGGCGACAAAGGCATTCGCGGGCGATTGGCAAAAATTTTTGAGCGAGTGGAACTCGCAATCGGTCTTGGCGGGTCGGCCGCTGCGCGATGCCGATGGATCGTCGCGGCTGGTGATGCGTCGGCGCGAGATTGCGCGGAGTTTTGTCGATTGGTCGCTCGGTGCGCAGGAGCCGATGTGGGGCGAGCTTGGGCGGATCAAGATCCCGGTGTTGTGGGTTGTCGGCGAGCGGGACGAAAAATTTCACGGGCTTGGCCAGCGTGCCGTTTCGATGATGCCGCAGGCGCGGCTGGCAGTGGTGCCGGGTGTGGGTCACCGCGTGCCGTGGGATTGCGGCGATTGGTTTGCGGCGCGGGTGGTGGAATTTGTTCGGGCCTCGGTGAGTTGACGCGCGAATCTCCGGTTGCGGCCAAGGCTTCGAGCGTTCAGGCTCATTCGCATGTGGACGACCGCACGCGAGTTTGAAGACATCCGATACCAAACAACGGATGAGGGGAAGATTGCCAAGATCACGATCAACCGCCCGGAAGTGCGCAATGCGTTTCGGCCGAAGACGGTGGCCGAGTTGCTGCAGGCTTTCGATTTGGCGCATCAGGATCCGCAGGTGGGTGTGATCATTCTCACCGGCGAAGGGGATTTAGCATTTTGTTCTGGAGGTGATCAAAAGGTGCGCGGCCATGCGGGCTACATCGGTGATGACGGCGTGCCCCGGCTCAATGTGCTCGATTTGCAAAAGAAGATCCGCTCGCTGCCCAAGCCGGTGGTGGCGATGGTGGCCGGTTACGCGATTGGTGGTGGTCATGTGTTGCATGTCGTATGTGACCTCACGATCGCGGCGGACAACGCGCGCTTCGGTCAGACCGGGCCGAAGGTTGGTTCGTTTGATGGCGGGCTTGGATCGAGTTACTTGGCACGCATCGTTGGTCAGAAAAAGGCGCGCGAAATTTGGTTTCTCTGCCGCCAGTACGGCGCGCAGGAGGCACTCGACATGGGCTTGGTGAATACGGTTGTGCCCTTGGCCGAACTCGAAAAAGAAACACTCAAGTGGTGCCGTGAAATGCTGGCGCATTCGCCATTGGCATTGCGCTGCCTGAAGTCCGCCCTCAACGCCGATTGCGATGGCCAGATCGGCTTGCTCGATCTCGCCGGCAACGCAACTTTGCTCTATTACATGAGCGAGGAAGGTCGTGAGGGCAAACAGGCGTTCCTTGAGAAGCGCGCGCCGGACTTCGGTAAATTCCCGCGAGTGCCTTGATTTTTACGGCGATTTCATGATTGCCAAATTGGCGGATGCTGGTTTAATTTCCGCCCGCCGACGGGCCCAACTGGGCTCCAAAAGCCTCATAGTGTAATGGTAACACCCCGGATTTTGATTCCGTTATTCTAGGTTCGAATCCTAGTGAGGCTACTTTTTACCTCGGCGTGAAATGGCATGCCCGTCTCGCGCGCTGCCCTTTGCGCATCGCATGCCATCGAGCTTTCAACCCGAAAACAGAAGTTGAAACCACGAAACACACGAAATTTCACAAAAGGCATGGGATTTCATGCCGTGCTTGTTTCACCATTTTTTAAAAGCCCTAAAATCCCCCAAGGGCTTCTTTTTTCGTGTTGTTTGGTGACTTTCGCGGTTCCTTCTTCGGAATCTGAGTTCAAAAAACTCTTGGCAACATAGCGTTAAGGGCTATACCCGCTTCCGGCGAAAAGGAGCCGAAAAATTTGCTATTCCGCCATAACTCAAGGCATCTAGGTTGATTTTTACCAAGACGCCCTCTTTGACACAGCATCACAGGTCCAGCACCAAAACAAACTACCAGAATTCATGATCGACTTTCTTCTTCTCGCCGCCGATGCGACCACGACCTTGGCATCCAATCCCGCCTCGATGAAGATCTGGGCCTATGTCGCCTTCATCGGTCTCGTGATTCTGTTCCTTGCTCTCGACCTTGGCGTTTTCCACCGCGAGGCACACGAGGTTACCATGAAAGAGGCGGCCACCTGGTCCGTTATCTGGTTGTCCTGCGGCATTGCTTTCTCCGGATTCGTCTACAAAGCATACGACGAGCATTGGCTCGGTCTCGGCCTCGAAACTCCGCGCTACAACACGCACCAGCTCGCGGGACAGGTACCCGATCAACCCATCATCATCACCGGTGAGGTGACGGGCCCTGAAGCGGCGAAGCAGTACCTCGTCGGATACGTGGTCGAGAAGTCGCTGGCGATGGACAACATCTTCGTCATCGCGCTGATCTTTTCTTTCTTTGCTGTGCCCGCGAAGTATCAGCACCGCGTGCTTTTCTGGGGCATCATCGGCGCCTTGCTGATGCGTGGCGGCATGATCGGCCTGGGAGCGGGGCTTATCATGAAGTATCAGTGGATCCTCATCGTCTTTGGCGGGTTCCTCGTCCTGACGGCTCTGAAGATGGCACTCATTAAGGGCAACGATGATCCCTCGCAAAACATTGCGGTGAAGCTGTGCAAAAAGTTCCTGCCGACGGTTGAATTCTACGATGGTCAGCGCTTTTTCACGAAGCGCACCGTCAAGCCGACCTACAGCACCGACCCCAAGACGGGCAAGGAAGTGATGGATCCCCCGCCAGCCGGAACGCTTTCCGCCCGATGGGCGATCACCCCGCTTTTCCTGGCGCTGATCCTCGTCGAGATCACCGACCTCGTCTTCGCGGTCGACTCGATCCCCGCGATTTTCGCGATCACCCCAGATCCTTTCATTGTCTTCACCAGCAACATTTTCGCGATTCTAGGCCTGCGCGCGCTTTACTTCTGCCTTGCCGCGCTCATCGCCAAGTTCCGTTTCCTGAAGCCGGCGCTGATCCTGATCCTCGCGTTTGTGGGTGTGAAGCTTCTGCTTCTTAGCGTGCCGCCTTACCTCGATGTTTTCGGACTTGAGCCGCAAAAGTCGATCAAGATCGACACCACGGTTTCGCTCTTCATCGTGCTCGGCACGCTCGCTCTGGCGACGGTGCTCAGCGTGCTGGTTCCGGCCAAGGAGAAGGAAAAAGCGGCGTAAGGGTCTTGGCGGCCGATGCGCGGCGGGGGGCGCAAGAGCGGGAAAATCTATGTTTCCCGCTTGATTTGTTAAGGGATCCGAAATAATTCTCGTGCCCTTCCCGAATCATGAGCAGGCGCACGGACAAGGTTTCTATGCGGCGAGTTTCGGCCAATCAGCGCCGGACGCGTGGGTCGTTTTCGGAAATGTTGAGCACGGCCAACCGTCGGGCCCACGAGCAGGCGAACCGCCGGGGTGATCGGCGTGAAATGAAATCCGTGCGTGCGGCGATTGCGGCGACTGGTGAGTTGGAGGATGCGATCTCGATCGAGTGGTGGAGGCGGCTTGGGAGGTGGATGTTGGCGCTCTGCCTGCTGCCGTTTTGCTGGGTGACGACATGGACTTTCCTGTCGCGTTTTTCGCGCGCGACCTTGGAGCGGGGGTTTTGGCATTCGACGGAGTTTTGGTATTTTGCGGTCGGCGCGCTATTGATGGTCGGCTGGTTTTGGTCGGGTTTGATCCGATCGTTTTTCCTCTATCTTTATGTCTTGGGCCATGAGTTGACGCATGTGCTTTTCGTGCTGTGCTGCCGCGGCAAGGTGACGGATTTTCATGTGAGCACGGAGGGGGGCTACATCACGACCAACAAGACCAACATGCTCATCGCATTGTCACCGTACTTCGTGCCGTTCTGGTCGGTGCTCTGTGCGGTGATTTACATGGCGCTGAGGTTTTTTGTGGAATTGTCGCCATGGTGGGACTTGGTGATGTATGGTTTGATGGGACTGACTTGGACTTTTCACATGATCTGGACGCTGTGGATGATCCCGCGTGATCAGCCCGACCTAAAGGAAAATGGCATCTTTCTGTCGTTGGTCGTGATTTACCTCGCGAACCTGTTGGTGCTTGCGGGCTTGCTGTGTGTGGCGGGCGATGCGCCGCTGCGTGACACGCGGGAATTCGCGCACGAGTGGCTGCGTCATGCGGCAACTTGGGGGCAGCTTTTCTGGCGATTGGGCATCGAGATGGTGGTGGAAATGCGGGCGCATTGGGGGCTGTGATGGAATTTTTGTGGCGGACTGAGCAAAAGTGAATTTCTTCACCTGATAGATGATTTGTCTGGTCTGCGCGTGTTCCAAGAGGCCCGTTTGCCCCGCCAAAAAAATCGTGGAGGCCGAACTGCTGCGCGAATCCCCCAAACGCGGCCCAATGCCCCGCCGCCGCTGGCAGATCACACCCGGAGAAACCAAGCAGCTTACCATCGTCCAACAAACCGATACGCATCTAAGCCCATTTGACAATCTTGTCGAACTGTCCACTTTTGCTCAGACGCCGAAAGTGCATGCATGAAACATTGACAAATTGAGCATCGCCTACCTGATACGAAAAAACCGACTCCATGAATATCAGATCCCAAAATCGACGGTACCGCTTGGCCGACAAGGGCCTATGTTTTTTCTTGGCCCTCTGCAGCTTTGGCACGGCCTTGAGTCAGACCTCCTTGACCTACGTCGGTTCGCAAAGCATCGCGACCGGTACTCTAGTGAACGGAGTCGAGGTTGGTGGGTTATCAGGCATTTCCTACAATCCGTACACGGACCGCTTCATCGCGATCAGCGATGATTCGCGCAGCGACGGGGCCAGTCGGATGTGGACGATTGATCTGGCCTACAACGGCAGCTCCTTCACCTCGGCGACGGCAACGTCATCCATCGGTTTGAAAAAGCCCGATGGCAGCACGCTTCCCTTGGCGGATACCGAGGGCATCGCGGGAAACCTCGATGGATCATTCTTTGTTTCACACGAGGGTTTGGCGGCGGGTGTTGATGCGACTTATAGCATCCCGCCGTGGATCGCGCGCTTCAACGGTTCGACCGGCAACAAGGAGGCCGATGTGGCCCTGCCGGTGAAGTTTCTGCCGCGCGACGGCTCGGGAAACCCCGTGGCACCCAGTGCCTCAAACCAGACGAGTGGTGTGGTCTCGAACCTCTCGCTCGAGTGCCTTGGGATCACTCCCTCTAAGAAAGTGCTCTTCACCGCCAATGAAGCCGCGCTCAAGCAGGATTACAATGGTACCTATAACAATGACACGAACCAGGCGCAGAACAGCCTAAGTCGCATCGTGCGCTTCACTGGCGTGCCTGGCAATCCCGTGGCGGCTGAGGAAAAGGTCTATCAGGCCGATCTGGGAACAGTCTACATCATCGTTCGCCGCTTCAACACGGTGCCCGAGATCCTGCCGGTGGATGATTCCGGCCGGATTTTCGTGATGGAGCGTGGGTTGACCGCGAACAACACCAACACCGGCAGCTATCGGATTAGAATTTACGAAGTGAATTTCAATCAGACAGGCACCACCAACGTCGCGGGCGTCAACTCGTTGCAGGGAGCCACCTATACGAGGCTGAGTAAGACGCTGCGTTGGGAGTCCTCCACCAACATGGACAATGTCGAGTCGATGTGTTTTGGGCGCGATGTGAATGGATTTCGGACCCTGGTGCTGGCCTCGGACAATAACTTCAACACCTCGCAGACCACTCAGTTCCATGTTTTTACCACCAACATTCCTGCGGTAACGCGACGCACACTGGATACTTCGAGCACGGGAAGCGGCAGCATCACGGCATCGCCCTCCGTCGCATGGTATCCGGACGGCAGTGAGGTTTCTCTCGCCGCCACACCGGGGGCATTACATGCCCTCGGCAGTTGGAGCGGTGGCGCGAGCGGTAACAGCAACCCGCTTGCGCTCACGATGGATGCCAACAAATCGGTGACCGCCAATTTCCTATCTACGGTTGCGACGCTGAGCAATCTCGCTTTGAGCTCGGGTAGCCTGAGTCCAGCCTTTGCTTCATCGACCACGAGTTACACGGCCGTTGTGGCCAACGCGGTCAATGCACTCACGGTGACTCCAGCCCTCACGGAAAGCGCCGCATCGGTGAAGGTCAATGGGGTGGCGGTGGCATCAGGTTCGGCGAGCGGGTCGATTCCACTTTCAGTCGGTAGCAACACGCTCACGGTGCTGGTCACGGCACAAGATGGTACGACCACCAAGACCTACACGGTCACGGTCACTCGTCGGTTAAATTACGATGATTGGGCTGTTGCCAATGCCGGTGGCCAAGCAGCTAATCTGGATTACGACAACGACGGAGTCTCCAACGGCGTTGAGTACTTCATGAATGCTGCCCCCGGTTTCACCGCCAATCCAGGTTTCATGGGAAATACGGTGACTTGGGTGAATGGTGGCAATATTCCGCACATCGCATACGGCACGCAGTTTGTCGTGCAAACATCGAGTGATCTCTCGAGTTGGACAAATGTTCCAGCGAGCCATAACACCCTCAACAATACTGAAAGCTCGCTTTCCTATGGTGTCACTGGCGCGAGCAGGCAGTTTGTGCGCCTGAGGGTGACTGCGGACTGAGCACCCACGATTTCGTCTGAGATACTGAGGAAGGCAATGATTACTGCGGGTTTCGCGAAATGGTTTTTTCCAACTCCGCAGCGCGCATCTTGGCCTGAGCGAGTTCCTCTTTTGAAAGCCCGAGCGCCTCGATCTCGCCTGCTGCATCTTGTTGAATTGCAGCGTTGTTGCTCTTGCCTGCGGTGAGAAACCAGGCGGCCGCCTCGATTCGGTTGGCCGGTTCATTGAGCGCCGCCCGCCCGGTCCAAAGCATAGCGGTGGAGTCACCATGGTGGGCGGCTTTTTTTGCCCATACTACAGCCTCCTGCGGATCGGCGGGCACGCCTTTGCCGAAGAGAAGGCGGGTCGCCAGCTCTCTCTGTGCCACGGCTCCACCTTTTTCAGCAGTCTCACGAAGCGACTCGAGGCTCGTGGGCGGCTTGTCCGAGCTGTTCGAAATGGCGGCAGCGACATGGGGGTCCTGTTTCACTTTGCTTGCATCCCTCGCCGGGGATTTTCGTGAACACGCAGCACAGAGAATCAAAAGAAGAACGGAACAAAGCCCCAACCGACTCATGTACATGCCAGATCAAATCATTAGCCATACCCCGTATCAACCTGTATTTGAAAATCGATAGGCACCGATCCGGTACCGCGCAGCGCCCCAAAAGTCCGGGTAACAAGTACGCTCTGAATAAGCATGATTCAGCTACGACAAAATAGTGGTGTTTTTTTTTCCACTTCGATGTTCGTCTGCATCACTCTACCAATCGCATCCAGCGTGCATTGTGACGTGAGCTTTCGACAACGGCTTCGATGAAGGCCATGCCGCGGATGCCGTCTTCGATTTTTGGGTAGTCAAGTGATGCGGGGTCGGGTGTGGTGCCATCGATGACGGCGCGGAGGTGGTTGGCGAAATGGCGGTAGATGTTGGCGAAGGCTTCGAGGTATCCTTCCGGGTGGCCGGCTGGCGTGCGGGTGTTGGCGGCGGCCTTGGCACCGAGGTAGCCCATGCCGGTGCGCCAGACTTCGATCGGTCGGTCGATGGATTTCACAAGCAGCGTGTTGGGTTCCTTTTGATGCCACTCGATGCCGCCAAGTTCGCCATAGACGCGCAGCGAAAGGTTGTTTTCTTCGCCGACGGAAATTTGTGACGCGTGAAGAATGCCTTTGGCACCGTTGTCGAAACGGAGGAGCACATTGCCATCGTCATCGAGCGCGCGGCCTTCGACAAACGAAGTGAGATCGGCAGCAAGCTCGCGGATTTTCAGACCGCTGACATACTCGGCGAGGTTTTCGGCATGAGTGCCGATGTCGCCGATGCAGCCTGCGGCACCGGACTTCGTGGGATCGGTGCGCCAGGCGGCTTGTTTTTGTCCGCTTTCTTCAAGGCGCGTGGCGAGCCAGCCTTGCGGGTATTCGACGACGACCTTGCGGATTTTTCCGAGTCGGCCCGAGCGGACGATTTCGCGAGCTTCCTTGATGATCGGATAGCCGGTGTAGTTGTGCGTGAGGCCGTAGGGGAGTCCGCAGCGGGCGACGATTTTTCCGAGTTCTTTTGCTTCGGCGAGGTTGAAGGTGGCGGGCTTGTCGGAGAGGACGGGGAAGCCGTGTTCGAGCGCGCATTTTGCGGCGGGAAAGTGCAGGTGATTGGGCGTGACGATCGAAACAAAATCCATGCGCTCGCCAAGCGGGAGGGCGGCCTCGGCGATCATCATTTCTTCGAAGCTTCCGTAGCAACGCGAGGGTGGCAGGAAAAAATCGGCACCGGAATCGCGCGAGCGTTGCGGGTCGCTGCTGAAGGCGCCGCAGACGAGTTCGATTTGTCCATCCATGTTGGCGGCGATGCGGTGAACGCCGCCGATGAAGGCGCCACGTCCGCCGCCGACCATGCCCATGCGGATCTTGCGTTGTGAGGCGGGTAGGGGAGTGCTCATGTGCTTTGAGTGGGAAATTTTCTCATGTCATTTCACCAAGAAATGACGCCGGCAAGTCTCCGGGCGCGGAGGGTGAAGTCAAGACCGGGAAACGCGGGTTTGCTTTGGGTAGCATTACGAAGAAGAAACCACGAAAAGCACGAAGGACACGAAGGGGGGGTGGTGGTCTGACTGGCCGAATGGGTGATTCTCGGAAATGACTACTGATGGTACTGATTTACTGATTTTTGATGAGAAGAAATCAGCGTTGGATCGGCATCTCTTTTCTATCAGTTCATCGGTCAAATCAGCGGTCAAATCAGCAATTGCCTGTTCATCGGACTTGCGGCTGGAGCCTCAAAGTTGTGCGGGTGCCTCATGGGCACAGCGCATTGGAAAACGCGTAGACCGTGGTGTGGTCGTAGCGTTCTCCGGGCCGGAGGATGATCTCGCCGAGTTCCGGCGTGTGGACGGCACCGGGGCAGGCTTGGCATTCCAAGCACATCCCTGCGTGCTTGATGTAGGGCTTGCCGGATTTGCCGGTGAGGCTGCCATCGAGCACGGTGGCGGTGAAAATTTGCACCGAGTCCTGCGTGGTGAGTGTGGTCATGACCAAACCGCTCGCCGGATCGCTCATCACAGCTGTGGCAAGCAGCTTGCCTTTTTCGTGCGCTTGGCGGCGGATGAAGTGGTTGTCGCCGTGGTGGTTCAGCAGCTGCGGAATCGCATCGCCGAGCCGGCGGAGCTTGTTGAAGTCATTGCCGTTGCCCGCCACGGGGGCCTTGGTTCCGAGCAATGTCATTGCCGTATCCGTGATTGCGATTTCATCCGAGAAAATCTGCAGCCATTGATCGTTCACATCGCCGCTGCCCTCGCCGGCGAGGTTGAAGTAAGAATGGTTGGTGAGGCTTAGGGGTGTGGCTTTGTCGGTCTCGGCATCGTAGTGAATGACGAGTTCGTTTTTGCGGTTGAGCGAGTAGCTGACCTTGACCCGCAGATTGCCCGGATAACCTTCCTCGCCATCGCGGCTCAGGTAGCTGAGTTGGAGCGTGGGGATGCCGTCCTTTTCGACGACGTCCGCGTCCCAAAGTTGTTTATCGAATCCGCCCGGACCTCCGTGAAGGTGGTTGGGCGCGTCATTGGCGGCGAGCGGGTAGTCGCGTCCTTCGAGATGAAACTTCGCATCGCTGATGCGGCCCGCGACGCGTCCGACGATGGTGCCGAAATACGGATGCGGGCCGAGGTAGTCCTGCAGATTGTCGAAGCCCAGCACGACATCCACCTCCGAACCATCAGCGCGGGTCACCCGCAGAGCGGTGATGATGCCGCCGTAGTTGGTGATGTCGCAGGAGAGCCCGCAAGCATTGTTGAGTGTGAAGAGTTCCGCCGCGCGTCCATCGGGAAGATTTCCGAAAGGGCGGCGATGAATGGATGCGGTGGTGTTTGACATGCGGGGCGTGACTCAAAATTCATCGAATGCGATGTGTTCTTTGTCAACGCCCATTCCCTCGAGCATGGTGCGCGCGGCTTGGATCATCGGCTGCGGTCCGCAGAGGTAGTATTCCACGGCCGCGGGGTTGGCATGATTGCCGAGGTACTCGCGGCGCAGCACTTCGTGGATGAAGCCGGTGTGCGAGGTCCAGTTGTCTTCGGGCAGAGGCTCGGAGAGTGCGACATGGAACTCGAAGTTCTCGAACTTGCGTGCGAGGTCCTCGAAGTATTCCTGATAGAAAACCTCCTGCCTCGAGCGAGCGCCGTACCAGAAGCTGACCTTGCGTCCGGTCTGGAGCGTTTCGAAGAGGTGTGAAAGGTGCGAGCGCAGTGGAGCCATGCCGGCACCACCACCGAGGTAGACCATTTCGTTTTGCGTTTCCTTGATGAGGAAATCGCCAAAGGGTCCGAAGGCCTTGACCGTGTCGCCGGGCTTCAAGTTCCACACATACGAGGACCCCACGCCGGCCTTGCAGTCCTGGCCGCGCGGCGGGGTGGCGATGCGGACATTGAACCGCAGTTGCGTGTCCTTGTCGGGGTTGGTCGCCAGCGAGTAGTTGCGCCGCAACTCCGAGTGGTTTTCGGTTTCGTAATCGAAAACATGATTGGCTCTCCAGACCGCGTCGTAGGGTGGGCGGATCTTGAAACTTTCGAATGAAATTTTGCCGTAGGCGGGAATCGCCATCTGGATGTACTGACCTGCCTGGTACTTGAGCTTTGGCGAATTTGGCAGCGGCTCGAGGACGACCTCCTTGATGAAGGTCGAGACATTCTCATTGCTGACGACGCGGAATTCGTAGGTTGTCGCGGCTTGCTTGGCGCCGATGCCGCCGGCCTTGTACACATTCATGAAGATGCGGCCATCGCTGATGCGCACCGGATAAGTTTTGAGCGCGACGCAGACCGGCGGGCGTTGGGTGGATCCGTCGCGCACATCGAAGCGGCCGTTGTGTTTTGGGCATTCGATGAGGTTGCCTTTCACCAATCCGGTGGCGAGGTGGGTGTTGCCGTGCGTGCAGATGCCGTCGGTGGCGTAGTATTGGTCCTCGCCCGAGCGATAGACCGCATAGGTGGCACCTCCATAGTCGAAGCGCAGCACATCCTCACGCAGCAGCGAGTCGGCAGGCGCGACCTCGATCCAACCTTCGGCATCGGCAATGCCGGTGGAAACCACGGTTTTTGCCGCCTCGTTCGCCGCCGAGCGCACCGTTGGGGTCGGCAGTTTGCGTTTCACGAAATAGCCGGGGTCCTTCACCTGACGAAGCACGGCCGGGATGATCTCACGCCACGCGTCGAAGAGGCTGCGGTAGGGCGTGGGCATGTCCTCTTTCACCACCTCGTGGAGTCGCGGCAGGTTGTGATAAGGCACCAGCGGGAACATGTGGTGTTCGACATGGTAGTTCATGTTCCAATACAGGAAGCGATTGATTGGATTCATGTAAACCGTCCGGCAGTTCATGCGGTGATCGAGCACATTCTCCGCAAGACCGGCGTGTTGGGTGAAACCATAGATAGGCATCAGCCATGCACCGAGGAGGTTGGGCAGGCCGATGTAAAGCAGCGGCAGGATGCTGCGGTAATAAATGCATGCGGCGATCACCGCGACATAGATCAGCAGGCTGATGCGGGCCTTGAAATAAATCGTGGGACGCGCCGACTCGGGGATGTAGGTGGCTTCTTCTGCATCGAGGCTTCCCGCAGCGTGGCGAAACACTTTTTTGAAATACGCGATCGCTGCCGGATAGCCGAGAAATGCGGTGATGAATGCCTTCATGTCCGCCGGGCGTGGCACGGCGATTTCCGGATCACGACCAACGACGATCGTGTCGCTGTGGTGGCGGGTGTGGCTCCAGCGCCAGACGGTGCTTTCGCGCATCACCATGAACGATGAAATTTCATAAAGCACGTTGTTCATCCAATCGCTTTTGAAGGCGGTGCCGTGGCTCGATTCGTGCCAGCGAGAATCGGAGGTCGTGCCATAGATGACCCAGTAAATCATGAACGGGATGAGCGCCCACGCGCTGGGCCAAAGCAGAAAAGCGGCGTAACCCGAAACTCCGAGCAACGCGAACCAGATGATTGTATCGCGGATCGCCGGGCCGTTCTTGCGCTCGAGCAATTCGCGCATCACATCGCGCGGAACGGGACACTGATACCACTCGGCCTCGGCGAGGCCTTTTTCGACAGCCAGTTTGGAATTCACCCCGACGAGGCTGTAATCGCTCAGTTGGTGGGGTTTCGCTTCGGGTTCGGCAATGGCACTCATGATGATGGTGAATGGTTGGGGTGTTGTAGGTTTTCAGCTTGTGAATTGAGATGTTTTTGTGAATTCCGATACAAATCGAAATGATGCATGCGATAGATTCATGATAGACGATCGACCGCCAATGCCAATGGTTGGGGCTCCGATAAATATGCACAAAATTCGCATTCAGTTTTGCCGTTCCTTGACCTTCTATCTCATTCCTCAGAATGGAAATGGTAGGCATGGCGGTTGAAAATCGTCCAGACCATCAGGCGTTTTTTTGTTCCGCCACGTCGCTGCGCCTCATTGCCGCCAGAGTGAAGAAGCCGCTTTGCCTCCCGCATCAAATTTTCACCGCTTTGCCGAGGTGGTTGGATTTGATGCAGGCGTCGAGAAGTTTTTGGACTTCGGCGCCGCGGGCGAAGTCGGGTTTGCCCGGTGTGTTGCTGCGGATGGCGGTGATGAAGCGTTGATAAATGTTGGGGGTCTTCGGGGCCTTGAGGGTTTTCCATGCGGCCTTGTGGATGTCGGCTCCAAGGCAGACTTCGAGTTCGTCCATTGAGCGGTCGAGGTCGATGCGCAGCGCGCCTTTGGTGCCGTGGATTTGCAGGTAAAGGGAGTTGGCGTGACCTGTGGCCCAGCGGGTGGTGTGGATGACGCCGAGCGCGCCGTTGGCAAACTCGACTTGCATGATGGCGCTGTCGTTTGCATCAAGCGGATATTCGCCGAGGCGTTTGCCCTTGAGTGCGGTGAAGGTTTTGAGGCGCGATTGGATGCTGCGGACTGGGCCGACTGGGAACGAGGCGAAGTCGAGGATGTGCACGCCCACATCGCCGAGCACGCCGTGGCTGCCGTGCTTGGTGGAAAGGCGCCACAGCCATGCGGGCGTGGTTTTCCAATCGCCCCAAACCTTGCTGGAGAGCCAGCTTTGGCGGTAGCTGGCCTCGACATGGACGATCTCGCCGAGCTTGCCGGCCTGCACGAGTTGCGCGGCTTTTTGCAATGCGGGCGCGTTGCGATAACTGAGGTTCACCATGTTGATGACGCCGGCTTTTTGCGCGGCACGGGCCATGCGCGTGGCATCGGCGTGATTGGTGGCGAGGGGTTTTTCGCAAAGGATGTGTTTGCCGGCAGCGATCACTTGGAGTGAGAGCGGCGCGTGGAGTTTGTCGGGCGTGACATTCGACACCGCGTCGACATCCGCCTCGCGCAGGAGCTTGCCGAGGTCGGTGAAAACCGCCGCAGTGCCACCGTGCTTGGCGGCGAATTCCTGCGCGCGTTGCGCATCGACATCGCACACCGCCGCGAGCACGACGCCTGAGATTTTTCGAAATGCCTCCGCATGCGCGTTGGCCATGCCACCAGCGCCGACGATGGCGAGGCGGATGATGCGGCCTCGCTTGGTGCTGGTCTTGGTGGATGCGGATTTCTTTTTCGGGGAAATGTTTTTCATGTCGTGTGTGGGGCAATGCTCCGTAGGCGGTTGCAAGAATCAGCGGAATCCAAGGGTCGGGCGTTCGGCGGCCTCGGGATCATCCGGCAGCGGCTCGAGGGCGGGGGAATTCGGGCAATCGTCGGCGATGCAGACGGTCGGTCGCGCCCAGTGCACGGCATTGGTGATGACGCGTTGGACATCGGCGTTGTGATAGGTCGGATATGTTTCGTGACCCGGGCGAAAGTAAAACACGCGGCCATTGCCACGCTGCCATGTGGCCCCGCTGCGGAAGACTTCGCCGCCGGTGAACCATGAGATGAAGATCAACTCGTCGGGCGTCGGGATGCCGAAAGGTTCGCCGTACATCTCCTCGGCAGGGATTTCGAAATACTCGCCGACGCCTTGGGTGATCGGATGATGCGGCGCAATGTTCCAGACGCGTTCCTTGTCGGTCGACTCGCGCCACTTGAGCGAGCAGGTAGTGCCCATGAGGCGCTTGAAAATTTTTGCATAGTGCCCCGAGTGCAGCACGATGAGGCCCATGCCTTCCAGCACGCGGCGCTGCACGCGGTCGACCACTTCATCGGCGACTTCGCCGTGAGCCATGTGACCCCACCACAGCAGCACATCCGTTTGCTCGAGCACCGCTTCAGTGAGTCCATGCTCGGGCTGGTCCAGCCATGCGGTCGAGACCTTCAGGCCCGGTGTTTCGCGAAGAAACGCCGCGATGGTTTCGTGCATGCCATCGGGATAAATTTCGGCAACCTTCGGATTCTTTTTTTCGTGGCGGTACTCGCCCCAGACAAGGACATGGATGGTGGAATTCATCATAATACGATTTGCAATTTTTCGAAAAGCGTTGGCTTTCGATCAATAAAATAAGTGGTAATTCGGCAATTTCGCAACAAATCGAAATTGCCACTTGGCGACATTTATAGCACTTTTCCGACATCGATGAAAGATGACTCCATGCGTTGCTACGAGGCCGACCTCACGCGCCTGCTCTCGCGCTTTGCCACGCGCCCGCCCAAGGTGGTGATTCCCGAAATGATAGCGCTGCATCGCCGCAGCCCGGGTGCGCACTTCCATGCCTTTCCCGAGTTTTTTCTGCAGACCGGTGGCGCCAGCGACTTCGTGTGTCCGGGCGGCAAGTTTCGTCTCAAGCAAGGCGATATTTGCATCATGCCTGCCGGTGTGGCTCATGCGGAGAGTCCGGTCGATCTGCGCAGCCGCTATGGCATTCTCGTGCTGATGCAGAACATCGACCATGTCACGCTGCTGCGTGGTGCGAGTGATGCGAAGAGAAACATCAGCAGCACGCAAGTCACCCAACTGCCACTGCCGACGCGCGCCTTCGATTGCCTCAACACCGCCTGCGAAAGCACTGCGATACGCCGCTCCTTGCGCGGTGCGTTCATCAACGGCTGCGTGCAGTCCTTTCTCGCATCGGTCCTCACCGCCCTGCGCCAGCCCGCGCCCGTGGCTTCGCTGCGCGGATCACCGCTCGTTGCCGAGGCGGAAAAACTGGTGCGCGTCGACATCTCATTGCCCGATTTAAGCGTGGCCTCGCTGGCGGCTCGGCTCGGCTGTTCGCCCGATCATTTGGCGCGATGCTTCCGCCACGAGCATGGGATCACACCCGCCGCATGGATCACCAAAGAACGCATCGATCTTGCCTGTGAAATTCTCGCACGCATGGACCGCAACATTTCCGAAGTCGCGTGGAGCTGCGGCTTCGTGACGCCCTCATATTTCATCAGGGTCTTCCGCAAGCACAGGGGCATGACCCCGCTTGCTTGGCGTCGGCTGCATGGCGTTAGGGCGTAGGAGAGAGGGGGCGAACATTGAACATTGAACATCGAAGTAGAAGAGCATCAAGAAGCCGATGGGGTAAAAGCTGAAATGAAGAGGTCAGAGGTCAGAGGTCAGAGGTCAGTATGAAAAAGCCGCTTCTTCATGTAGCTGGGACATCCTGTCCCAGGCCGTCCTTGGAGCATCTTGCTCCAAGTTTTGTGGCGTCAAAGAGGAAGCTGCTTGCTCTTTGACGCTGCTCCCTTTTGATGCGGCAGAAGAGCACGACAAGAGTGTCGTGCCTCCTCAGGAAGTCTGTTCATTCTCCTCTACTTCGATGTTCGAAGTTGGATGTTCGATGCTCACCACCTCTTCTTTTCATTCCACTTCACTGCCGTGCAGCAGTTTCGATGCGGCGGATTTGCCGAGCTTTTGAAAATCGATGTCGAGTCTTGAGCTGGGGGAATGGATCAGCCCCGTGCCTTGGGTGGCGAGGAGCAAGAGTTTGTTTGGCGGGTTGCCGACTGATTCCATTTTTTCCAGCAACGCTTTGGCGGTGTTGTCCTCGGGGCAGATGAACAGGGTTTTGCCTTCGGTTTTTTTGGCGCTGCCCGGGCGGATGCGGCGGCGCGCTTGATCGAAGCTGGTCTTGTGCGCGTCGAGGTGGGCGAAGGTTTGCAGGATCAATGATACGGATGCATCGATGGCGGGGTCGCCTTGAAAGGGGGATACGACCAGAATTTTTTTTGCGTCGTGCGATTGGGCAAATTGCAGGGCGCGCTTGGCGGTGCCGTGATAGTCCGGCGCGAAGACCGGCATGTGCTTGGTTGATCCGTGAAGCAACTGGGCTTTGGGGGTGATGAGGGATGCGCTCAGTGCGAGTGCGGAATCTTTCCAAAGGTGGTCGAAGAGGATGGCGCCGCAATGACGCGGGACCGATGGCAGCAGCGCGGCGAGTTCTTTTTTCTGCGTGGCAGCGCTTGCGAAATCGGGCGGCTTGGTCGGGTCGTCCTGACTGACGAGTGAGGGCGCGGAGAGCAGGATCAGCGGGCTGCCATTGGCCGAGCAGACTTCGGAAACGCCCTTGAGGATGTCTTGGTAGAGGCGGCTCCAGTGCCACATTTCGCGGCCAATGAAACAAACCGGGGCACCCTTGAGGTTGTGGCTGCGTCCGGCAACGGGGAAGTACCTGCCGCCGGGGCTTTGCCAGACGAGGCCTTCGTTTTCCATTTCGCGCAGCATGCGTGACATCGTCGAGGCATGCAGGTCCCAACGCGCGCCGAGTTCGCGCACCGTGGGCAGTGCCGACTCGGGCGGCAATTGGCCGATCAGGTCGGCGAGGGCGGATCTTGCCTTGCAGGCTAGCAGGGTGGGTTTGCGCGGCACAATGGGAAAGTCGTCGCCCCCGATTCTATTTGCAACAAAAAAATTTGTTGCATTATCAGCTTGCTCCGGCTTGAGTGGGTCATCCGCCAAGGCTGTGTGATGGCACGGCTATGGCGGATTGACCATCGCAACATTTTTCAAGATTCATTCAACGATCCGATTCCATGGCTACCAAAGACATCACCGTTCCCGGGCTTGATCCCCGTTTTTCGCCGCTTGGTTTGTTTCACCGCGAGCAATCGCGTGAGGCCCTGCAATCGGGCAAGGGCAACACATTGCGGTTGGCCCTGGAGCGCGAGAGTGGTCATGTCTCGGTGTTTGAGACGGCGATCGGCGATGCGGGCCAGGCTGCGACTTTGCTGCACGCCGAGCGTTTGGCGAAGTTTCTGCTTTGGTCGGTGGGTGGTTGGCGTCTGCATGTGAGCGCGCCGCGCGAAGTGGCGCAGCATTTGGTGTCGACATATTCACGTGGCGGGGTTCGTGGCTTTGATGTCGAGTTGATGGAGAAGGTCTACGAGAAGCCTTTTGAGGTAGTCGTCGTAGAGGCCGGAGAAATGCCGGCCGCGCGTGAATCGGCGATGGCCTTGGGTGGAAATCTTGATGGCTGCCGGATCGGTTTTGACCTTGGTGCAAGCGATTACAAGGTCGCGGCGGTGCGCGATGGCGAGGTGGTTTACAGCGATGAGTTTCCGTGGAATCCGAAGGATGAGGCGGATCCGGAATATCATTACAATCATTTGAACGAAGGCTTGCGCAAGGCCGCCTCGCATTTGCCGCGTGTCGATGCGATTGGCGGAAGTTCCGCGGGCGTGATTGTCGACAACCGCTTCATGGTGGCTTCGTTGCTGCGTTCGATCCCTGCCGACAAGCTGCCGCAAGCGCGCGATCTTTTCCTGCGTTTGCGCAAAGAGTGGGGCGTGCCTTTCGAGGTGGCCAATGATGGTGACATCACGGCGCTGGCGGGTGCGATGTCGCTCGGTGTCACTGGCTTGCTTGGCATCGCGATGGGATCGAGTGAGGCCGCTGGCTATATCAATCCCGCGGGAAAAATGACCGGCTGGCTCAACGAGTTGGCCTTCGCGCCGGTCGACATCAACCCCGAGGCTGCGGCCGATGAGTGGTCGGGCGATCGCGGGGTGGGCGCGCTGTATTTTTCGCAACAAGCGGTGAACAAACTTTTGCCTGCAGCCGGCATCGAGGTGGCTGCGGAGCTGGGGCTTCCCGAGCGGCTCAAGCATGTGCAAGCTCTCATGGCCAAGGGTGATCCCGCCGCTGCGGCGATCTACGAAACCATCGGCGTTTACCTCGGCCACACGCTGCCGCTTTATTCCGAGTTTTATCAAATCGAGCATGTGCTCGTGCTTGGTCGCGTGACGACCGGTGAGGGCGGCAACATCGTGTTGAAGCATGCCAAGGCCGTGCTCGAGCGAGATTATCCGGATCTCGCGGGCAAGATCAGCCTCCATTTGCCTGATGAAAAAAGCCGTCGCGTGGGTCAAGCAGTGGCCGCCGCGAGTCTTCCCAAGTCGCAGGCGAATGCATAAGATTCCCTCATGATTCGCGACAAAGACATCATCCTGTTCCAAGGCGACTCCGTCACCGATTGCGGTCGGTTTCGCGATGCTGAGGATCTTGCCAATCATCACGGAGCGCTGGGCAGTGGCTATGCCTTGATGGCAGCCGCCAACTTGCTTGGAAGGATGCCTGCGGCCGGTTTGCAGTGCTACAACCGCGGCATCAGCGGCAACCGCGTTGTCGATCTTTATGCGCGCATCCGAAAGGACATCATCAACCTCAGGCCGAATGTGCTCAGCATCCTGATCGGCGTGAACGACACCTGGCATGAGTTTGCTTTTCCTGGGAAAAACGGCGTGCCGGTTCCCAAGTACGAACGGGTATATCGTGAAATGCTGAATGAGGTGCGCGAGGCCTTGCCTGAGGTGAAACTGGTCCTGTGCGAACCGTTCGTGCTAAAGTGCGGTGTGGTCGCCGACGCTTGGATCGGCGAGATCGAACAAAGGTGTGAAGTTGTTGCCAAACTGGCGGATGAGTTCGATGCGGTTTTGGTGCCGTTTCAGTCGATGTTCAACGATGCCGTAAAGTCCGCGCCACCAGCCTACTGGGCGGAGGACGGTGTGCATCCATCCGCCGCAGGTCATCAGCTGATGGCGCAAACATGGCTCTCATCTGTCGGGGCATCGATCATATGAAAATTTTCGTTCAAACAATCCAATACTCCATCAACGCATCATGAAATTCCACCAAGCCAACGCAGAGCTCTTCATTCCCGATGGGCTTGAGGAAACAGCCGCCTTGTCGCGGGTCACGCATCTCGGCATCGGCGCGCACCAGGACGACCTCGAGTTCATGGCCTTTCACGGTATCCTTGCATGTTATCAAAACGAGAGCGAGTGGTTTGGCGGCGTGACTTGTACGAATGGTGCTGGCAGCGCGCGCACGGGATCTTACGAGCGCTTCACCGATGCGCAAATGCAGGAGGTGCGGCGCGAGGAGCAGAAGCTTGCGGCGCGGATCGGTCAGTTTGGCGCGATGGTGCAGCTGGATTTCCCGAGCTCGGCGGTCAAGGACCCGCAGGGTACGGCGCTGCGCGATGATTTGATCGAGGTGCTGCGCGCCACCCGGCCGCGTGTGGTCTACACGCACAATCCCGCCGACAAACACGACACGCACATTGGCGTGACCATTGCGGCGATTCAGGCAATGCGCGCGCTGCCCGTCGAGCAACGCCCGGAGGCGGTGCATGGCTGCGAGGTGTGGCGCAATCTCGACTGGATGTGCGATCACGAAAAAGTCGTTCACGATGTCGGCTCGCGCGACAACCTCGCGGCCGCTCTCAATGGCGTGTTTGATTCGCAGATCGCCGGTGGCAAGCGCTATGACCTCGGCGTGCTTGGCCGCCGCCGCGCGAATGCCACTTTCTTCGAGTCGCACGCGGTCGATCGCGCCGAAAGCATTGCCTTTGCGATGGACCTCACCCCGCTGGTGCGCGATGAGTCGATCGATGTCGCGGAGTATGTCGATGGTTTCATCGCCCGCTTCCGCGAAGATGTTTTCACCAAACTGCAAAAACGGCTCGGCCGCTGAATCATCACCATGGAAATCATCATCCTACCCACCGCCGAAGAAGCCAGCGAAGTTGCCGCGAGGTTGGTTGCGCGTCAGGTCCGCGAAAAGCCCGCCTCGGTGCTCGGCCTCGCCACCGGCAGCACGCCTTGCAAGCTCTATGATCTCCTCGCGCGCAAGCATCGCGAGCAAGGTCTCGACTTCGCGCAAGTGACCTCTTTCAACCTCGACGAGTATGTCGGTCTCGGCCCGGATCATCCCGCGTCCTACCACCGCTTCATGGAGGAAAATCTTTTCTCGCATGTGAACATTCCGCGCGAGCGCATCCACATTCCCGATGGCCTTGCCACCGATGTGCCTGCTCACTGCGCGGCATACGAAAAAGCAATCGCCGATGCGGGTGGCATCGATTTGCAGATCCTCGGGCTTGGTTCCGACGGGCATCTGGGTTTCAACGAACCCGGTTCCTCGCTTGCCTCGCGCACGCGCATCAAGACACTCACCGAACGCACGCGCAGCGACAACGCGCGTTTCTTCACCGCCGAGGAACAAGTGCCGCATCATGTCATCACGATGGGCCTCGGCACGATCATGGAAAGCCGCATGTGCCTGCTGCTGGCATTTGGCAAAGCCAAGGCCGAGGCAGTTGCCGCTAGCATCGAAGGCCCCGTGACGGCAAATGTTCCGGGCTCGCTGCTGCAGTTCCACCCGCGCACCAAAGTTCTCCTCGACGCCGAATCAGCATCCCTGCTGCAACGCGCCGACTATTATCAATGGGTCTATAAAAACAAACCATCATGGCAAACCGATCTGTAACTCCATCCCTCGAAGACTTCCGCAAGGTCGTCGCTCCGTTTTCCCTGCCCGGCATCCTGCTCGATGCCGAACGCTATGGCAGCGGTCACATCAACGACACCTTTGTCGCGAATTATGATCAGGCCGGCACCCGCGTGCGTTACATCCTGCAACGGGTGAACCACCACATCTTCAAAAATGTGCCGGAGCTGATGGAAAACATCATCCGCGTTACTTCGCATGTGGAATCAAAAAACACCTCCAACGACAGCCGCCGCGCGCTGGCCTTGCGCAAGACGGCTGACGGCTTGTCGTACCATCAGACGCCGGAGGGCGATTTCTGGCGGGTCTATCTTTTTGTCGAAGGTGCCCGCACTTATGATGCCGTGGAGCACCCGCGCCAGGCATACGAAGCCGCGCGCGCGTTTGGCCTGTTTCAGCAGGCGCTTGCCGATCTTCCCGGCGGTCGTTTGCACGAGACGATTCCGCACTTCCACGACACGCCGAAGCGTTTTGAAAACCTTCGCAAGGCGGCCGAGGAAGATGTCGCGGGCCGCAAACATGAAGTGCTCGCGGAGCTGGAGTTTGCCTTCAAGCGTGAGCCGGAAGTTTCGAGGCTGCTCGATCTCGTTGCCAAGGGAGAGATCCCCGAGCGCGTGACTCACAACGACACCAAGCTCAACAATGTCATGCTCGACGATAAAACGGGCGAGGGGATCTGCGTGATCGACCTCGACACCGTGATGCCAGGTCTTTCGCTTTACGATTTCGGCGACCTCGTGCGCTTCGGCACCAACACCGCCGCCGAGGACGAGACCGATCCGGCAAAGATCGATGTTTCGCTGCCGGTCTTCGAGGCGATCGTCGAAGGTTATGTCGCCGGTGCCGGAAACATCCTCACCGATGCCGAGTGGGACAACCTCGTGTTTGCCGGCAAGCTCATGACCTATGAGGTCGGCATCCGCTTTCTCACCGACCACTTGCAGGGCGACATATACTTCAAGATCAAGCACCCCGGGCACAATTTGGAGCGCGCGCGCAACCAGCTACGCCTGGTCGACCGCATCGAGGCTGCCGATGAGGCCCTGCAGGCAATCGTCCGCAAGTACCGCGCGGCGCGCTGAAGGCATCACGCCGAAACGGGAATTTCCCGCCCGATCCGGGGCGGGGAGACCCGATTTCGGCGGCTCGCAGGCGAAAATTTGATCCAATCGGCGGGATTTTTCCGCATTCTTCTTGACACCATTTCCTCGGTGACCTAGAACCTCCGCCCCCACTCAATCCGACCCTCATGGCCAACGCACAAGTCATTCTCAAAGAAAAAATCGAAGGCCTTGGTGCCGAAGCAGATGTCGTCAAAGTACGCGCTGGTTACGCCCGGAACTTCCTCATTCCCCAAGGCAAGGCCTACGAGGCAAGCCGCTCGAACCTTCGCCATGTCGAGGCCCTCAAGGCTGCCCGCGCCCGCCGCGAAGCCGAAGAGATCGCTGCCTTCCAAGAGATCGCGACCAAGATTTCCAAACTTTCTCCGAAGTTCACCCTGTCCACCGGTCAGGGCGGCAAGGCCTTCGGTTCGGTGACCAGCATCGACATCCACAAGGAGCTCGAAGCCAATGGGATCGTCATCGATCGTCACGCCATCGACCTTGAAAAGCCGATCAAGAAATCCGGCAAGAGCGATGTGAGCATCCGCCTGCACCCGCAAGTGGCCGCCATCCTCACCATCTCGGTAGAGGCTGGAGAAGAATCGGAAGAAAGCTAATTTTCGTTGGTGTTCGTGTTTCATGCAAAAACCCCCGACTCGGATTCGAGTCGGGGGATTTTTTTTAAGCATGAATGATTGAGACAGGGAGATTTTTGACTTCGCCGCGCTGCCGACTGGCAGGAAAAGGCAGAAAATGAATTCGGCTTCAAAAGAAGCCAGTTCTTCGAGCACAAAGCAGAGTAGGGAGCAGCGAAGCGCCTACGCTGTATGCTGCCCCTACTCTAGATCCACGACTAGCAAGAACGCGGCCATGGACAGAAGATTCCGCTGTTTGAATCAGATTCGGCAAAGCCGCAAATTTTCCACGCCCAACTCTAGGCATCGGCTATAGATTTGAGCAAAATGCTCAAGTAAAGCAAAGCCGATAGGCACAACATTTTACTCTCATTTTACTCCAAAATAAATGCGGCCGTCCTAAAGCTACCCTTTGCTCCGCTGATTGGCACCCTGATGAGACCTAATCCGCTTGTTAACCCCCATTTCTTTTCCTGCAAAAGCAGCCCACTGACTGCACCAGAGCCAGCAATTCCATTTGCCGCGACCCCCGCAGGAAGCGTAAATGAGCCTGAGAAAGACCCGACACCACTCACGACGCTGCCACTCCAAATGATGGTTGAAGTGTTGACGGGTGCGATGAGCTTGAAGGTCTTATCGAGAGTGAACTCGGTAGGTAACTGCGAAGCTCCTTGTTGCGATACATTGGAAAGCCCTGCTCCATAGATTTTTACTTTGCATTTTTCCCCACCCAGCCAACCCAACGAATTTCCAAGTGCTGTGTGAGTGGCTGGAACAAGCCAGCTACTACCCGAAACGGATATGTTATCAAATGAGAAGCCACTGGGATAGCTGAGTGTTTTGGTGTCAGCGACCTTCACCCATGAAACCCTAGGCTCCAGTGCCTCGTATTGATTGGCATTTGGGACCAAGTCGACCAGGTCGACAACACCACCGATGAAAGAATTTTTGTTTGCGTATGGCTGCGCCCACAGGATGGCTTGGCCCGTTACTGAAAGGCGAAGTGGGAAGCTGCACGCTGTCGCATCGCCCAGCATTCCCCTGAATGTGCCTATTCCTGTTTTGGCAAATGACCCAGAGGCCCAGCCCTTGCCGGCTGGTTTGTCCAGTGCTTCCACCTCGCCCTGATCCATGATAAGGTTGTAAAGTATTGGCTTTGTAGCACTAGCCAAGGAATCGACCATTTTGAAGCCTTCAAGCGCGCCCGCTCCGTGGGTGCCAAACAGATAGGGAGAGCTGCCATCGAGCGTGAAATTTAAGGCTATCGCAGGAGCTGTTTTGCTTGCAGCAAACTTGGCCTCCAAAGAGGCTGAATCAGCCCCCCGTTGCAAAACAAAGCTCCCTTTGGCTGTTCTCCTGGCCTGCCCCAAGGTTTCCAAAGAGGCCGTCCAAACATTCCTCCCAGTGGTCAATTTGAAGATTCCAAATGGAACGCCATTCTGGCCTTTCAACAAGGCCTCGTAGTTACCCAAAAGCGAAGTGGGGAAGTTGCCGACCGAAATCGGCAAGGGAATGGTCTGCGATACGGCTTTGTTTTGAATGACTTGGATGCTCGGCGTGAAATTTCCAGCGTTGCCACTCACGGTGCCTGATATTTGCCATGTTTTTGTGTTCAAGCTTAGCCCTGCAGGCAGCTTGCCCAAGAGCTTCAGTGTTTTTCCGCCAGTCGCCAGCGGGCCTAGGTCTGCGGAAAACTGATCCCCAACACGAATCTCCCGAGGCCACGCGACTAGTACGGATCCCGTGGAATCAACGGATCCGATCACGTTGGTAACCCTGACCCAGTAGCTGGCGTTGTTTGTTAGCGATGGAATCGTGAGAGATGGGGAATCGCCACCAACAGGTTTTGAGGTGTCGCCGCGTGCTCCTTGGTACCATTGATATGTGAGATCGGTACCTGTGGCTGATGCAATTAGTGTTGCTGCGGAACCAGCATTCACAATTTGCGTGGCAGGCGGTTGGGATGTGATTTTTGGAAAAGTCAACTTCAAGTCGGCCTTCACATTCAGAGAACTCACCATGGTGCCTTCATAGCTGTT
>JAGWXY010000103.1 GCA_018969605.1 Verrucomicrobiota bacterium
CACGACCGCGGGCTGCTCGACACGCTTTGCACGCGCACCATCGCCTTCGCTCACGGCCGGGCCGAAGAGTACGCAGGAAATTTTTCCTACTTCGAACGCGAGTCGGTAATCCGCAAGGAAACCCACCGCAAGCAATACGAATCCCAGCAACGCGAAATCGCCGAGATCCAGCGCTTCATCGATCGCTTTCGCGCATCCGCCAACAAGGCAACGCTCGTGCAATCGCGCATCAAGATGCTCGCAAAAATCGAGCGCATCCCAGCGCCCGAGCAGGACGACGCGGTGATGAATTTCAAATTCCCGCCGCCACCAAATTCCGGCCACATGGTGGCAAAGCTCGACAAGGCCTCGAAGCACTACGGCGCTCGCCGCATCTTCGACGGCTTTGATTTCGAAATCAACAAGGGCGAAAAATTCGCGATCGTCGGCCCGAACGGCGCGGGCAAGTCGACCTTCTGCCGACTTATCACCGCGCAGGAAACGCCCGATGGCGGCACGCACACTTTCGGCCACAAGGTCGCGACTTCGTTCTTCTCGCAAAACCACGCCGACGAACTCGACCCGGAAAAAACCATTCTCGAAACCGTCGAAGCCGCGGCCTCGCGCGAATCCGCACCCCACGCCCGCAACCTTCTCGGCTGCTTTCTTTTCCGCGGCGACGATGTCTTCAAAAAAGTCGGCGTGCTCTCCGGCGGCGAACGCTCGCGCGTAGCCCTCGTTTGCATGCTGCTGCGCCCGGCAAATTTCCTGATCCTCGACGAGCCGACCAACCACCTCGACATGCAATCGCAGGATGTCCTGCAACGCGCACTCGCCGATTACCCGGGCAGCGTGCTGATCGTGTCGCACAACCGCTCCTTCCTCGATCCGGTGGTCAGCAAAACCCTCGAGTTCCGCCCCGGCGAAGCGCCCCGACTCTTTGCAGGCAACATCAGCTACTACTTGGAAAAAAGCGCGGCAGAAAACCAAAGCGCCAAGCCCGCAACCGCGAGCAAAGCCGCACCCGCCGCACGCAGCAACACAACCACCCAACCCGGCGTCTCGCGCAAGGACCAACGCCGCGCCGAAGCGGAAGCCCGCGACCAACGCAACAAGCTGCTCAAGCCGCTCGAAACCGAACTCGCCACGCTCGAAACAAAAATTGCCGAGCTCGAAGCCGCCCAAGCCACGCTCAACGCCGCACTCACCAGCGAGGAAATCATCTCCCAACCCGACAAACTCCGCGAAACCGGCAACGCGATTTCTAAAATCACCCACGCGCTCGAAAACGCCTACTCGCGCTGGGGCGAACTCACCGACGAAATCGAAAAGGTGAAAGCCAAGCTCGGCATCACGGATTGACCCCACCCGCTTCGCCCCTATCATTTCGCGCACGCCGCCCGCACGGCGAACATTCCAAGCACTTTCCCCCACATTTCCATCATGAACAAAGTCCTCATCATCGGTGCCGGCGGAGTCGGCAATGTCGTCGCCCACAAGTGCGCCATGCTGCCCGAGGTCTTCGGCGAAATCACCCTCGCCTCCCGCACGCTTTCGAAGTGCGACGCGATCGCCGAATCAATCCAACAACGCACCGGCCGCACGGTCCACACCGCACAAGTCGATGCCGACAATTCCGCCGAAACCGCCGAGCTGATCCGCAAGACAGGCACCAAGTTGCTGATCAATGTCGCGCTGCCCTATCAGGACCTCCACCTCATGGATGCCTGCCTCGCCGCCGGCTGCGATTACATGGACACGGCAAACTACGAGCCAAAGGATGTCGCGAAATTCGAATACTCATGGCAGTGGGCCTACCAAGAGCGCTTTGAAAAAGCCGGACTCTCCGCGCTGCTCGGCTCGGGCTTCGACCCCGGCGTCACGAATGTCTTCACCGCCTGGGCGCTCAAGCACCACTTCGACGAGATCCACACGCTCGACATCATCGATGTGAACGGCGGCAACCACGGCAAGGCCTTCGCCACCAACTTCAACCCGGAAATCAACATCCGCGAAGTCACCGCCGAATGCCGTCATTTTGAAAATGGCAGCTTCGTCGAAACCCCGCCGATGTCGCTCCACCAATCGTTCACCTGCCCGGACGGAGTCGGCACCTACGAAATCTACCGCATGTACCACGAGGAACTCGAATCCCTCGTCAAACACATCCCCACCATCCGCCGCGCGCAGTTCTGGATGTCATTCTCACCAAACTACCTCAAGCACCTCGAGGTCCTCGGCAATGTCGGCATGACCCGCATCGATCCGGTCGTTTACAACGGAGTCGAAATCATCCCGCTCCAGTTCCTCAAAGCCGTGCTGCCCGACCCCGGCGACCTCGGCAAAACCACCAAAGGCAAAACCTGCATCGGCAACATCATTACCGGACTCAAAGACGGCCACTACAAGGCGATCTATGTCTACAACATCTGCGACCACGAGGCCTGCTTCGCCGAAGTCGGATCCCAAGCGATTTCCTACACGACCGGCGTCCCCGCGATGATCGGCGCCAAACAAATGCTCGAAGGCAATTGGCGCAAGGTCGGCGTCTGGAACATGGAGCAACTCGACCCCGATGGCTTCATGGCCGACCTCAACGAATTCGGCCTCCCATGGAAATGCGTCGAACTCACTCACCAGCAGGCCGAAAAACTCGCGGTGATTTGAAAAAATTGTAGCTACAATGTAAATTTTTTCAGCCTCCGGGCGGCAATTTCAACTTGTCAGCCCGCGTGCCCGAAAGCATGCTCGCGGGCATGAGTCCGACGAGCCAAATTCGCCCCCTTTCCTGCGGATTACGGCCGTTTGCCGACACCATCGGATCCGCTTGGTCCGCCACATCCCTTTCCCGCCCGCCCGTCGGCCCACGACGGCTCACCCCATGATTGATTCTACCGAGCGGCTCATCCTTCATCTCGAGAAATGCAAGCCACAGGACTCCGCTCCTGTTTGCGCCATCGATACCGAGGCCGACAGCCTCCATCGCTACCGCGAGTCCCTATGTTTGATCCAATTTGCCGTCCACGGCGAATCGGTGCTAATCGACCCTCTGGCGATCGACGACCTAAAACCGCTCGCCTCTTACCTCAGCGAGGCGACCGTCTGGATGCACGGCGCGGACTACGACATGACGATGTTCAAGCGCGAGTTCGGCCACCTGCCGGCCGTCGTGTATGACACGCAGATCGGCGCACGCCTGCTCGGTGCACGCCGTTTCGGCCTCGGCGATCTGGTCCAGCAGTACTTTGGCATCGAGCTCTCGAAGTCCTCGCAGAAGGCCGATTGGGGCAAACGCCCGCTCTCGCCCAAGATGATCGAGTACGCGCTCAATGATGTCGATTACCTGCTCGAGATGGGCGAGCGCATCGTCACCGGACTCAAGGAAAAGGAACGCTACGAGTGGTTTGAGGAAAGCTGCCACGCCGCCCGCCGCAAGGTCCTCGAGCGCGATGACAGCCGTGAGGAAAACTGGCGCATTCAAGGATCCGGCAAGCTTGAGCCGTGGGGCCTCGCCTGCCTGCGCGCGATCTGGCAATGGCGCGATGCCGAAGCCGCCGCATGGGACCGCCCCTCGTTCATGGTCGCGCCCAATCGCCAAATCCTCGAGTGGAGCATCGACCTCGCCTCTGGCAAACCGGTCGCCCTGCCCCACCACTTCCGCCCCGACCGCGTGAAACGCTTCCGCAACGCGATTTCCAAGCTCGAAGCGATGCCGCAAACCAGCTGGCCCGAACGCGAAAAAACCAAACGCCGCAAGCGCGACAAGGACTTCGAAAAACGCGTCGACGAGCTGATCAAATCCCGCGACCAAGCAGTCGCCAAACTCGACATCGAGGGCTCGCTCATCGCGCCCCGCGCCGCCCTCGAGGCGATCGCTGCGGACGAATCCCAAGCCCCTGCGCTCCTGCTCGGATGGCAGCTTGAATGCCTGGGAATGAAAGGCTGATTTTTGAGCCTTTTTGCGAACATTTTCGCAAAGAAGTTCCTTGTCACTTAGCAGGGTTTTTCAGACCCTCTCCCAAGCCTATGACCGACCCTTCGAACGAGCCGCCAGTAGCCGAAACCAAGGTCGCCTCCGAGCAGCAATACGACGCCGCGCAAATCGACAAACTCGAGGGCCTGGAGGCGGTCCGCAAACGCCCGGGCATGTACATCGGCGACCCCGACGAACGCGGCCTGCACCACTGCGTTTTCGAGGTGCTCGACAACTCGATCGACGAACACCTCGCCGGATATTGCTCACGCATCAAGGTCGCGATCCATGTCGATGGCTCAGTCTCGATCGCCGACAACGGCCGCGGCATCCCGGTCGACATGCACCCGAAGTTCGGCATCCCCGCCGTCGAGCTCGTGCTCACCAACCTCCACGCCGGCGGCAAGTTCGGCCAAGGCGCCTACAAATACTCCGGCGGCCTTCACGGCGTCGGCGCGAAATGCGTCAACGCGCTCTCCGATTGGTTCCGCGCCGACATCATGCGCAACGGCAAGGTCCACCGCATCTGCTTCGAACGCGGCAAAACCACCGAGCAACTCCACATCGTCGGTGAGGTCGACCCGAACAAAACCGGCACGACCATCACCTTCTTCCCCGACGCCACGATCTTCGTCGATACGATCGAATTCAAATTCGATCGCCTCGCCACCCGCCTGCGCGAACTCGCATTCCTCAACCCCGGCCTCACGATCGACCTCGAGGATGAACGCCCGGAGTCGGCGAAAAAGACCACATTTTTCTATGCCAAAGGCATCGAAGAATTCGTCGTCCAACTCGGCGAAAACAAAACCGTCATCCACGACGACCCCGTCATCCTTTCCGGCAAACGCCAAATCGAGCTCGACTACGACGGCAAGCAATCGACCGACGATGTCTTCGCCGATGTGGTCTTCCAGTACAACGATTCGTACAACGACCAGATCCTCTGCTTCGCCAACTCCATCCCCAACGGCGACGGCGGCACCCACCTCACCGGCTTCCGCACCGCGCTCACCCGCGCGATCAATCAATACGCCAAGGCCAACAAAATCCTCAAGGACAAGGACCCCGCGCTCTCCGGCGACGATGTCCGCGAAGGCCTCGTCTGCGTGATCTCGGTGAAAATGCCCAACCCGCGCTTCAGCTCGCAGACGAAAGACAAACTCGTCAACACCGAGATCGAAGGCGTGGTCTCATCGATCGTCTATGAGGGCCTGATGCAGTACTTCGACGAGAACCCGACCCTCGCCCGCAAGGTCATCGAAAAATCCGTTAATGCTGCACGCGCGCGCGAAGCCGCACGCAAAGCCCGCGAAACGGTTCGCAAATCCGCCCTCTCAGGCGGCGGCCTGCCCGGCAAACTCGCCGATTGCTCGGAACGCGATCCGGCAAAATCCGAGCTCTACATTGTCGAGGGCGACTCCGCAGGCGGCTCGGCCAAACAAGGCCGCGACCGCCGCACGCAAGCGATCCTCCCGCTGCGCGGAAAACTGATCAATGTCGAGAAAGCCCGCCTCCACCGCGCGCTGCAAAACAAGGAAATCCAATCGATGATCACCGCCATCGGCGCAGGCATCGGCGATGGCGAACAGGAAGGTTCGTTCAATATTGAAAAGGTCCGCTACCACAAGATCGTCATCATGACCGATGCCGATGTCGACGGCTCACACATCCGCACGCTTTTGCTCACCTTCTTCTGCCGCCACATGCCGGAACTCGTGAAGCGTGGCTACCTCTACATTGCCCAACCGCCACTCTACTTGGTCACCCGCAAAAAACGCTCGGAATATGTGCAGGACAACGACCAACTCAACAAGATCCTCATCGAGCTCGGTGCCGGCGAAGTGGTGCTGAGAAACTACGATCAATCTCGTACTTTCGCCGCCGAAGAACTCAAAGGCATCCTCGAAACCCTCTCCTCGCTCGCCCGCTACACGCGCTCGATCGAGGGCAATGGCGGCAACTTCCGCGACTACCTCGCCGCCCGCCGCGCCGACGGACACCTGCCGGAATTCATGGTCCGCATCCGCGAGGGCAACGAAGAAAACCTGCTCTATTTCGCCGACGAAAACGCTCTGCGCGAATTTGCAGCCGAGAACCGCGACCTCCGCCTCTTCGACGACATCCCGCTCGACGAACAGGCAGCCGCCAACCCCGGCGTCTCACGCCGCGCGGTCCTCCACGAACTTCACGAGTCGCACGCGATCGCCAAGCTCTTTGCTCGCCTCACCGAAGCCGGCATCGACATCCGCAACTTCCACTCCGACGACACGCCGCTCTTCGAACTCCTCGAAGGCGAGGGCGAAAAGCAACTGGCCACGCCGCTATTTTCGATCCCCGAAATCCTCACGCGCGTCCTCGAAATCTCCAGCAAAGGCGTCCAAATCAAACGCTTCAAGGGCCTCGGCGAAATGAACGCCAAACAGCTCTTCGAAACCACCATGGACCCCACCACCCGCCAGTTTCTACGCGTCCGCCTCGACGAGGACAACATGGTCGAGGCCGACCGCATGTTCGATGTCCTCATGGGCGACATCGTCGAACCCCGCAAACGCTTCATCGAAGACAACGCACTCAATGTCAGAAGCTTGGATGTGTAAGGTGTTGGTCAATGGTCATCAGC
>JAGWXY010000017.1 GCA_018969605.1 Verrucomicrobiota bacterium
TTGAGTTTTGGATTTTGTAGGATTTGCCGCTGACGGATGACCATGAAATCGTCACCGAGTTGGTGCTGCGTGTGAGGTTGGTGATGCGGAATGCCGAGTTGGCATTGGTTGGGTTGGTGCCGAGGGCGTATTCCTGGGCGTTGGAGAAGCCGTCAGCATCGGGATCGGCGGAAGCGCTCACGCCCGAGGTGGTACCGAAGTATTGGTTCCACCAGGTGTTGGGGAGTCCGTCGGTGCTTTCGTTGACCGTGACCCGGGTGATCGTAGCAGTTTGGTTGATGGTCGCGCTTTCGGTGCTGAGGCGCGTGTGGGTCATTTGCCCTAAATAGAAATTGCTGGCATCGCCGCTGCCAGCGTTGTTGTTGTAGAACTCGATCCACGCGATGTCGTTGCCGCTGGCGAGGGTGCCGGTGATGGCGCTGGATCCGGTGTTGAGCGAGTAGCTGTTGTTGGCTCCGAGGGTGAGCGTGAGAGCGAGGCCATTGCCGGTCCAGCCGAGATTGGTGTCGCGAGCCGTGGTGGCGTCGTCGATGCGGTAATTTGCTTGGCCGCCCACGAAGTAGAATGCGCAGCGTTTGTTGCCGTTTGCGTCGCGGAGTTCGAAGCCCGTGTTTCCGCCGGATTGGATGCTGTTGTTGTCGATGCGTACCGCGAGGCTGTCGCCTGATCGCATGGTCTGGAGGAAATTGCGGGTGGCCTTGGAATTGCCGCCGCTGTTCGCCCAGAGGCCGAAGCCGTTGGGGGCGCCGACATTCATGTTGCTGTGGGTGCTGTTGCCGGCGAGGAAGAATCCGGCCGCGCCGCTGGGTGTGAGGTACCATGAACCAAAGCCTGTGCCGCCGGTCGATCCGGTCGACCAGTTGCTGTAGTTGGCGGCCGAGTCGCTGAAGGCATCGGATCGCGTCGTCGCATAATTTCCGCTGAAGGTGACGGTGTTGGTTCCGATTGCGAGTGGGATCGTGGTGTTCCATTCCCAGCCGTTGGTGATGTTGCCGCTGGAGGTGGTGATGTTGCCGCTGTTGCTGGTGGCGGCGTTGGACCAGCGCAGGCCGTTGGTGAAAAGTGCTCCGGCGCGGCCTGAGAAATTGTAATTTTCGGATGTCGTTTCGGCGTTGCTGACAGGGTTGAGGATGAGGATCGTTGTGTTGCCGACCGGTGCGAAGGGTGTGGTGGCGGGCACCTGTGCGGATGATGGCGAGTTGCCGACGCTGTTCACGGCGACGACCGTGTAGTTGTAGGTGGTTTCTGGATTGAGATTGGTGTCGGCGTAGTTGGTGTCCTGCGGTGTCGCGATGGAAATGCCATTGCGGTAAACGATGTAGGAGCTTGCGGTGGCGGTGCTGTTCCAGCTGAGTGAGATCGTCGTGCTGGAGGTGACAGTCGCGGTGAGGCCAGTGGGTGCGGCTGGGGCTTGGCTGATGGGGGCGCTATTGACGCTGAGGTTCCAATCGGCGCCGCCGTTGTTGTCCCACGCGAGATTGTTGCTGCTTTCGGGATTGGCGGTGAAGACCAAGCGGAGGTTGGTGGTGCCGGCGGGCGGGGTGTAGGTGTATTGCCACTTGGCGTTGTTGAGGGTCATTTGCGGCCGCGGGATCACGCGGTTGACCCATTCGTTTGGCGCGATGTGAATGTAGACTGGGTCAGCGCTGGCCAGGTTGCGTCCGGCCGGATCGTAAGTGATCGTGACCGGCGAGCCTGCCACCGGTGTTGTCGGTGAGGTGGTGACGATCGGGTTTGGAGTGCTGCCACCACCGCCGCCTGCGCCGGAGAAATTTTCCACATAAACATGTTGGATGTCCGACTTGTGGACATTGCCTTTCGCGTCCGTGGCCTCGACATAATAATCGAGCAGCTTGTCGCGGAAGCCGGAAAGGTTGGTGTCGGTGATTTTAGCAAAGTAGTAATCGGCCACCTCATTGGTGGGCAGGAAATAATCGATCTGGTTGTTGGCTGCGGCGGCGTTGAGTGCTGCGCGGGTTTTGGGCAGCTCGCGTTTGTTCATTGTGATCGTGACCCACGATCCCACTTCGTTGCCACCCGCATAGGTTTCGTTTTGGTTGCTGGCGAGCGGGTTGGTACCGTCGTTGTCGATGCGGATTTTCACCTTGAGGTTGCCATCGGGAATGCCGGAAATGTCATAGGCATGCGTCCAGATGTAGAACTCTGAATTCATCCGCTTGAGGAAACGGGTGTCGACGCCGGGAACATTGTTGAACCAGCCGAAGGTGTAGCCGCCGGGGTTGTAGGGAAAGCGTTGGGGTTTCAGCACGGTTGGTGCGGTGCGGTCTTGTGAGCGGCGGTTGTTGGCATCGATCCAAGGCGTGAGTTTTTCCACCGCGCGGCGTGTGGCGAGGCCGGGTTTCATTTCATCGTCATTGCCAAGACCGCCGTAGTAGTTGAAGCCCGAGTCGAGGCCGGCGAGGTAGATGTGCCAGGCGAGCTCGACATCATTCGGGGTGGTCCATGTGCCGTCCCAATCGTAGGGCGCTTGAATTTTCCACGCCTGCACGCTGCCGCCTTCGTCGCGCAGGATTTGCTCGGCGGTCTCGCACCAGTTCGCTCCGGCCATGAGTGGGGCGTAGCTGTAAAACTTCAATGCAAAGCCCGGCGTCTCCATGTCGATCTGCGTACCGGGCACGGTGGTGATCCCGCGATTGGCGACGGTGGAGACGGGTGGCTCGATCCACTTGAGGAAATTCGGCGAGCCGTAGCACATGTCGGGGAAGATCCATGCGCCATCTTCGATGTGGGCGACGGGTGCGGCGGCGCCGTGGGCGTTGACGAAATCCTGCGGTGTTGAGGCGCGGTATCCGGCCGAGACCGATTCGTTGAAAAACTGCGGCGTCGCTTCGAACCATGAGCTTGAGCCGCCGCCCCATGCGTTGTCGCCATCGGTGGATGGCATCACCATCACCGGACGCGTCGGGTCGGTGGCAAATGGAGAAATGAATTGCCCGATCTTGCCGATTCCTTCGTTGGCGTAACCGTAACGATAAGACAGCACATCATCCGAGGGCACGGCGATCATGGTTTTTTCCGCGCCGGTTTCCGGATTCACATGCTTCACCTTGTGGAGTTGGTAGGCGTAGGGTGAGACATTCCACGCGGCTTTGCCGGGATCCGGCTCGCCGAACCACCAGCCGTCAGTGGGCGAGGGGCCGAGTTGGTCGGCGCGGTTGGGCGGGCTGGAGTAAATGTTGTAGCTGCCGGTCGGATTCGCCTTGGTGTTGTAGGTCGGGCAGGTGCGGCTGATGTGATGGCTTGGCACGATGATCCATTGATAGCCTTCGTCGGCGAGCACATCGATCAGATGGCGCGAGTAGCCCATTTCGGTGGGAAAGAATCCTTTCGAATGGTCGCTGAGGTTGGCGTTGCCGCCCCATGCCTTCCACCATGCCTGCTTGAAAATTTGCAGCTCCTTGCGGAAGACCGATTTCGGTAGCAATGGTGCGAGCGAGTGATGGTAGGTGAAGCCGACGAGGTCCATGCGTGTGGACCCGGCCGGAGTACGCCATCCGCGGGCTTCGCGATAGCCGTTGTTCCACCCTGAGCCGTAGCCCAGTTGGCCGAGCGAGCCGAGTTGGCGGACATTGTCGATGAGCGAACCCGAGTAGCTGATGGCAAAACCACCGGCATTATTGAAGCTGGTGAGCGAATTGCGTGGGCCGCTTTGGTAGGAATTCCTGCGGTCATCGAGACCGAAGATCTCGGTGAGATTGTTTTCCGGGTGCTGCTTCGGACTGAGGCCACCGTAATTTTGACCCGACTTCATCACGATCGAATCCCATGCGTATTGCACGCGGTTCGTTTGAGGGCCGTTGTTGTTCCACTCCGGCCAATAGGTTGGCTGGTGGTTGTGCCAGAAGCGCGACACATACACCTTGTCGTTGGCGCTGGCGAAAGTGGCGGAGGCCAATAGTAAAAATCCGATACTCTGATGGACAAGGGTGTGCCCGGGTTTTTGATGCATCGACATGATGAAGGGTTATACCATGCCTATGTGATGGATGGTATGGGGCGTTTAGAGCATTTCGCTGCTCGTGGTACTCATCGGGCCAACGCCCCAGGGAGCTTGCAATTGGCGGACTCTGTTCCGTTTGCCCAAACCAATGGAGCCGCTGGTCGGATTTGAACCGACGACCTGCTCATTACGAATGAGACAGTCTTTCTGTAAGTCATTGATATTTAGAGGGTATTTTTAAGTCATTTTAGCCAAATCACACATTTTATTGCTTTTTAAAGTGAATAAGGCAAGTTTGAGCCATGGCCAAACCGATCCGATTCACACCGAAAAACAGCCCCTCTGGATGGCGCATCAATATCCCTGCCAAGATCTCTGAGACTGGCAAAAGACAGCAGGTGTTTTATCGCACGCAGAAGCTAGCTTTAGCTGCCGCAGACGATCTCAAGCGCAAGGTGGAGCTGTTCGGTGTCCAGACGCGTGCCATCAGCCCCACAGTGGCAGAGCAAGCCACAGCGGCTCTCAACTTGCTCGAGCCCTATGGCATTTCACTGCTGGAGGCAGCCAGGCGCATTGCCGAGATCGAGAGCATGCAGCGCAGGAGCTCGACTATTGAAGATGTGCTAGACGGTTACGAGGCCGCCAAAGGTGGTCGCAGCGATAGACATACTCGAACCATCACCTACATGAGCCGGCATTTGCGCGAGGATTTCCCACAGCGAATGATCAGTTCAATCACCGCTAATGAGCTCCAAGCGCATCTGGAGGCTCGTACAGGCGGCCCTACGGCCTTTAACGACCGACTCCGACTTCTCACGGGCTTATGGCGCTGGGCGGCCAAGCCTCCACGCGAATGGTGCAATCCCGATACCCTGAAGCACCTCGAACGCAAGGAAGCCGTGACGAGTGAAATCGGCACTCTCACCGCCAATGAAGCAGCCACCTTGCTCACCACAGCAGAGAAGCATTTTCCCGATACCGTGATCCCGTTCGCCATCGCTCTTTTTACAGGCATGAGGATGCAGGAAATCGAGCGGCTCAAGCCCGAGGATATCGCTCCTGAAGGGATCACCGTGAGCCAAGGGAAATCGAAGACCAAGCAGCGCCGATTCATTCAGATGCCAGACCCTCTCGCCGCATGGCTGGAAGCCTATCCCATCACGGATTGCGTCTGCCCACCTAATTGGAGCAGGAAGGAAAAAGCGGTTCGCCGCCTTGCGGGCTGGAAGGTATGGTCCGATCTCGTGCCGACTTTAAAGCTCAAGACTCCCATGAAAGCAGAGCCACCCAAGAACGCCCCAGAATGGCCCCAGAACGCCCTGAGGCACACAGCTGCCAGCGTGGCCCTAGCACTTGGCAAGGATCTGCCGACATTGATCTTCGAGCACGGCCACTCAGGAGGCACCGATCTTCTCAAGAAGCATTACATTGGACGCATGCCCAAGAAGGAAGCTCAGGCGATCTGGACACTGGGCCCCAAAGGAAAGAAGCTCCCAACCTTCAAGATTGCATGATTTTTACTCAGACAAAAACCATTCTAGCTACTCGCTGATTTTTGTTGGCGGTTATTGGCAATATGCTGACATAGACTAATATATAAAATGTGTGTTAGTATGCTTTTCTAATGTCGAATAAGCCAAGCAACACACATCAGAACGAACGAGAAATTGTCACAGCATCCCAGCTCGCAAAGCGTTACAAAGTCACAAACCCTACAGTCTATCTGTGGGCAAAGCTGGGAAAAATACCCTGCATTAAGTTCGAACGAACGATTCGCTTTGATTTGCAAGCGGTGATAAACCTAATTGAGGGAAGGGAAATGCTTGAATGAAAAGCGCCGCGCAGCTAGCGCCCAAAATAGCGGAGAGATTTGAGCGAATGATGGCCAACGCCCCTGACGATCACTCCGAACTAGCGGAAATTAAGCAACCTTTTAGAATTGTAGAAAAAGTTGAGTTAGATAGTCCCTTGGCCTCTGAAATTTCTGAATCTTCTCAATATTCTGTACCTCTAGAATCTGAAGTTTGTATTTCTGAAACTTCTGTAATCTGTGGTTCTGTAGATTCTATGGGTTCTGTAAATTCTATGGCTTCTATGTACACATGGGAGAATCTGGCTTTAGCTGCGAAGGCTGAAAAGGAAGCCAAGAAAAGTCTCTCCCCTCAAATCAGAAAATGGTATAATGAATGGATTGACCATGTTTATGAAGCAGATGCTACAAAATGGCAAAACCAGATCTCAGACATGATCGGCAAGCACCTCATGCACGCGACGGGAAAAGAAAACACCCTTGCCCTCGTCATGGCCTTCCATGATCTCAACACATCAAAATTCGCTAGCATTTCAAGAGAAGGATTCATCGCCAGCGCTGAGGAAATCATGATGCGGGAGCTTGCTTCATGGACTGAGGCATTGCCATCCGGGGAAGCCGACTATTATCAGCAGTTGCCTGCGCCGCATCAGGAAGCCTTCCGCATCTGCCGTTCCCTCACGCTCCGCGCATTGGAGAAGACAGGGACACCCACCTTCTTCCTAGGCGGCCACGAACTCGCAAAGCGCATCTCCATCAGCGACCGAGAAGCGGGACGCATTCTGAATAAATCCCCCTTCCTCAAATGCGTGGAAAGGGGCAAGCCTTGGCAGACAGGAACCAAGCCCCAAGCATCCTGCTGGCAATGGATCTACCCACTGGGATAGAACGATTGCGAAGCCGCCGCATTTCACCTTCCTGTCGCTCCCGCAAGTTGGTAGAAGCACCTCGTGAAGAACGCACAGCATCTCCTAGCCACTATCGCAGCCATCATCGTCTTGGCTTTCTTTAGCGTTGCGCTCACAAATTGCAAAACTCGCGAGAAAGCCGGTGAGACTTTCGAGGAGACGCTCACCAAAGCCGAGCAGGGCGAGACAGATACGGACGTAGAAACACCACACAAAGCCAAGAAGAGTGATCCTGAGAAGACTTTCGAGGAGACACGCGCCAAAGCCGAGCAGGGGGATGCTGAGGCTCAATACAATCTTGGCAGGTGCTACTACAAAGGCGAAGGCGTAGAGAAGAACGAAATAGAGGCCGTAAAGTGGTTTCGTCAGTCTGCCGAGCAAGGTTTTGCTGAGGCTCAATACAATCTTGGCAGGTGCCACTACCTAGGCGAGGGCGTGGAGAAGAACGACTTAGAAGCCGTTAAGTGGTCACGCAAAGCCGCCGAGAACGCGAATGCTAATGGTCAAATGCTTTATGGCTATCTGTGGGCAAATGGCGAAGGTGTAGAAAAGAACGAAATAGAAGCCGTTAAGTGGTTTCGTCAGTCTGCCGAGCAGGGGGAGGAGGGTGGTCAATACTTTCTTGGAGAAAGCTACGCCGAGGGTAAAGGCGTGGAAAAGAACGAAGTCGAAGCGGTGGAATGGTATCGGAAGGCCGCTGTGCAGGGTCTTGCATCAGCCCAATTCGAACTTGGCATGTGCTACTGCACTGGCAAAGGCGTGGTGAAAAACGAAATAGAAGCCATCAAGTGGTATCGCAGGGCTGCTTTGCAAGGATATGCGGAGTCGCTATTGAGCCTAGGCTTGTCCTACGACAAAGGCGAAGGCGTGAAGAAGAACGATTTACTCGCTTATCAGTGGTATCTTTTAGCATCTGCAAAGGGCAATGAGACAGCTAGGGAAAACGTGTCAGCAATAGAAGCGAAGCTCACCCCCAAGCAACGAGCAGAAGGTCAGCGTCTAGCCACGGAATGGCAGGCAGCGTTTGAAAAGAGGAAGACGAAGAAATAAGTGCGCATCGGATCAAACCGCGTTGCATTTCGATCTTTTTTGTCTGGAAGCAATGGATTTACCCATTGGAAGCCCGCGTCAAAAAACAGTGCCTGAGTTACTTGTGGCTAACTAAGGAGGAATAATGTCCGGAAATTCGGAAACCCTAGGGTAACTGGATTTCCGGACATGCCCTTAGTAAACGATCACGACCTTTGTGGCCGTGGCTTGTTGCTCGACCTTCTTGCCCTTCATTTTTCTAGCGGTGAGGGTGACGGTGTAGGTTCCAGGCTTTGTGGGCTTGCCTGAGATCACTCCATTCTTCGCATTCAACTTCAGTCCTCTAGGTAGTCCCTTGGCCGCGAATGTTTTGGCTCCAAAGTTGGTGGTGATTGTGAAGCGTGGGATCAGCTTTCCTTTGGGAACTGATACCGTGGACAAGTCGCTAGTGATGCTCGGGGGAGTTACCACGGTGAGTGTCGCCGCGTTGCTGGTCACGGTTCCAGCAGAGTTCGCTACAATTACCGTGTAGTTACCTGCATCTGAGGCTTTCGCGTTAGGTATGGTGTAGGAGGACGCTGTAGCGCCAGAAATCGGACTACCATTCTTGTACCACTGGTAGGACAGGCTTGTTCCGTCGGCGCTCGCGCTGAATGAGGCACTTTCTCCGCTGCCTACTCTCAAGTCGTTAGGATGAGACATGATGCTTGGTGGCAACGAATCTGTTATAGGACCTGAAATTCGAAAGTTATCAAGATATTGAGCGCCACCCCATTTTGAACCATGAAGAGTAATGGATATCGCTGAATCCGATGATAGATAGGTGTCGTAAATTGACGCTTGAATAATACCTAGGCTTAATGGTGTAGAAGTACCATTTTTTCCTAAGTCAAAAAATTCACCGCGAACACTAATCTCATCACCAAAAAAACCTCCAATTACATTTACCGTTAACGTATGTCTGTACCAATTATTGCTTAAAGTTATACTCGGAGAGGAATGACTCGATGAATATGTGCTTATTGCGAATCGAAATTCATTAGATTCACCTGTCTTCTCAAGGTAAGATAATATATAATGATTCCAATCTTTTGATGGGTTGAGGAAGATGCCGACAGGCCGCTCATATTGGTTAGGGTTAACTAGGGAAGCGTCATATTTGAAATCGATTGAAGATGACATTTCCGCTCCTTGAGAGCTTGTAAATCGATAATTCGACTCGGCATTGGTGTTTCCCCAACTCGTGCTTAACTTAGGAATCAAGCAGCCCCCACTTACACCTCCTGTTGAGCTTTGAGTGAAAGCATTGTCTTTTACTGTAAAGTTTGTCAGGAGATCATTTTCTTGTGAGCTTAGATAATTGTCGAAATTTACTGAAACATCTCCGGCTATAGCAATTTTCTGTAGCAGAGTTATAATTACAAAAAAGATTTGTAAAATTAATACACAGTCATCCCACAGGAAGGCTGTGCCATCAAATGATAAATTATTTTTTGCAGAGCGTAGCGATGTCATAAAAGTTAAAATTATTTGTAGTTAGACTATAAGAAATCACGAAATAGCTTTCGGGCAATAGTCTCTTTAGGTCCTAATAGCGGTGTGCGGCTTGAACCCTATTTTCGCACAGATGGCCAAAAGCAAGCGGTGTTAGGATTATTCTAAAGAATGTTGTTTTAATTTTTGATCAGCGGTTGGTGGTGGGATTATTTCAAATACAACAAAATTTCTAATCGTTATGTCTACCGCCCAGAGGCATCCTGTCAAATCAGGAATTTTTTATCGTCAAGGTAAACTATTATGGTGACCGCATTCGCGAATCTGTAAATCATTTGCTATCAATGACTTGAGTATTTTTTGGTGGCGAATCTTGTCTGGAAATTGAGCCAAAACCATGCTTTTGAGGCTGATTTTCTGCCCTACAGAGCGATTTCCCGTACTCGCTGTGAATTTATTGGCAAATTGGCCCTTTCTTGAATTCTTCGAGGATTCCTCAATAGAAAGGATATTGAGCTGCCAGCAAAATGGGCAACCGCCCCCCCTAGGGTATCGAGCGAACTAGAGGCCGATTCTATGTCCCGAGGGCTTCAAGTCTCACGCAAGCCTTGCCTGTCACGAGATCCGCTGGTGCTTCCTTGAGCCGTCCGCTCCCCAAAAGCCCCGCCTAAAGCTGCCTCAAAAGTACCGAATAAGGTGAGAGAAAAGTGAGTGGCTATTTGTGCTCTCACTGCCATTTCCGCCATAACTCATTGAAAATCAATGGAGCCGCTGGTCGGATTTGAACCGACGACCTGCTCATTACGAATGAGCTGCTCTACCCCTGAGCTACAGCGGCGCTGGATGGAGAAGGAGCAAATCAAAGTCGGGTGGCTCCTGCAAGAGGAAATCGGTGGGTGTAGCGACGAAGCAAAACCGATTTTTGTTGGCGAGCGATCCTGCTTTTTCAGGGGTTTGGTGCGCTGTCGCGGGCTTTGGGAAGCGCGGCGGGGGCGATCGGCTCCGGGGCGGGTGGGGGTGAGAACATCACGTTTTCCCAGTTTGGTTTTTTGAGTGGGCCGGATCCGCGGAATTGGAACATCCCGTAAAAGGGCTTGAGCGGCAGAGTGATGAGGCCGAGCAAGCCGCGGGCATTCATGCGCATGGTCATGTCGAAAGCCTGGGTGTCGAGGTTGACCGATCCGTCGCCGGTGAAGGCCAGCGACTTGGTGGAGGTGTTGAAATCGCGCGTGCTGAGGATGCCGTTGCGGATGGTGAAGTTGCAAAACGCGCTTCCGGCGTATTCAAAGCCGGCGTTGCGGTTGTTGAGTACGGTGCTGACGAGTGGGCTGAGAGGGCCAAACATTGGCACGGAAAACAGCTCGGTTTTTTCCATCGCAAGGAGACCTTCGCCGTTCATGGTGGTGACATCCTGATTTGCCATGTTGAAACCGATGCGTCCGGTGACTTCGCCGCCGCCTTTCATGTTGAAGCCGTAGGTGTTAGAAAGCTCGGAAATCGAGAGCGAGGTCCAGCTCATTTCGCCAACAAGTTTTCCGTCGCCGAGGAAATCGTATCGCGACTTGATTTCGCCGCTGAATGATTGCGCTTTGAGATTGTCGATGAGCACCCGGCGATTGCGGATGCCGATCGCAGCGGATGGTTTGGTGAGGGTGATGTCCTTGCCGAGAAAGATGTAATTGGCGGCCGAGTCCGAATCGAAGGCGATGTCCAGTGTCGTGCGCCCGGCGGGTGTGACATCGACCTTGCCGGAGCCGCGGATGTTGGGTGGCTGGTGAAAGCGGTAGGCTTCGAGATTGTCGGCGATCTTCGGTGCGAAGAGTCGGACGAGTGGAGCTGCCCAGAAGGGGCCGCGGACATTGACCACCTCGACGATTTTTTCTGCGCCATCGTATCGGATGCGCTCGATTTTGGCGGTGCCGGTGTTCTTGCCATTGAAGGCATTGCGCAAGGGGTAGTCGTTGTAATTGAAAACAACAGTGCCGTTGCTGAAGTCGAGTTCGTCATGGTTCAGTTTGAGGTCGCAGGCGGCGCTTTCGAGCGGCACTCCGCGGAAGTTCATGTTTTCGACCGAGGCCTTTCCTTCGTAGTGCCAAGAATGCCGGTCTTCCGCGCTACTGGTGCCTTCGAGCACGACATGACACTTGGCGCCCTTGCGTTCGGAAAAGTCTTCGATGACTTTGGCCAGTGGCTGACCAATGAAAATCGGATGAAACACTTTTGCGGGAAGGGTGGATTCGATCGCAACGCGGCGAAGTGGTCCGTCGATGAGAAGTTTTCCGGTCGCCTTGCCATCGGGGCGGGTAATGAGGATGTCTTTGAGGAAAAACTTGCGGTCTCGCATCGCAAAGGCGCCGCTGAAGCCATCGAAGCGGGTTTCGCGAAAAATGATTGACTGCAGGCTGGCGCGGCCGATGGCTTCGATCTGCGGCGGGCCATCGGGCTGCAGTTGAAATTCGCCATTCGCTTCGAGCTGCTGCGGGCCTTCGACGCTTAGGCCGCTGGGCTGTTTGATGTTGAGCCATGCCGACAAGAGCGATGGGATCTCAACGGATGAGATGAGGTCGAAGCGGCCCTGGCGTTTCCCGATGTCGTAATCGGCGCGGGCGTCGAGTTCACCGGCTTTGTCGGTAGCTTTGAGCGATGTGACGGTGAGAAGGTTGTCGGCGAGTTCGGCTTCGGCGCTGAGCGTGCTGAGTGCGTGTTGGTTTTTTTCGATGCCTTGTGCATCGAGTGTCAATTTTGCGCGAAACGATTCGTGCCGGTTGGCATCACCTTCGAGGTAGATGCCTAGTCGCGGTGGTGAGGCGGGATCGAAATGCCAGGTGTTGAGTTGTTTGATGATTTTGGCGATGAGTTCACGGCGTTGGCCGAGTTGTTCTTGATCTTCCGGTTTTGTCGTGTCCTGCAGGTAGCCAATGATGCGCGCGTCGAGGCTGACCTCGATGCCGCTGATTGTGCCCTTGGTGTTGCGGATTTCCAGTTGACGGTCGCCGGGCATCAGCAAGGTGCCGCTGGCGTTGCGGATCTCGAGAAGCTCAGAGTTTGGATCTTCCGGTTTCACCGAGAGGGTGAGCCCGGCGTCCTTGAGTTCGATTTTTGCAAGCACGACCGCGCCGCGCGCGAGTTTGGTTTTGTCGAGGTCGATGATGATGCGCTCGAGTTTGGCGATTTCCTTTTGGCGTGATGCGTCATCGAAGACTTTCACCTTGGTGGCGCTGATGCCGCGGAAGGGGTTGTAGGAAAGTGCGCCAATGGAAATGTGGGCACCTTGCTTGGCGATTTCGGCTTCAATCGCCGCTCGCCATGAATCGGGCAGGCCACTGCGATTGAGCCACCACAGACCGACCGGCGCGGCGATCACGGCGGTGAGGATGAGAAGGAACGCAACGGTGCGAAGGTTCCTGGTGAGGTGGAGGCGGTGCATGCGGGGCGCTGGCGAGACTAGGACCGCTGGGCATGGAATGCAACTCAGCGGATGAAGCCTGCTTCGCGAAACGAATAGTACGGGGTGCGGCCGGGCGAGGGTTTGCCGATGATGACATGGTCGAAGAAGCGGACCTGCATGAGCTTGGAAGCCTCGATGATGCGATTGGTCGCTTCTTCGTCGGCGCGGCTCGGGGAGGGGTCGCCGGATGGATGATTGTGAACGAGCACGAAGCCGTAGGCACCGCGGGTGATCACGGGGCGCAAAATTTCACGCGGGTGGGCGGCGGATTGATCGACGGTCCCAATGGATACGACTGTTGTGCCGGAGTGGCGCAGGCGGCTGTCGAGAGTGGCGACGATGACTTGTTCCTGGGTGAGGTGCCGGAGCTGGGGGGCGAAGATGTCGTGGATGATTTCGGCGCTATCGAGTGGTCGGTCATGGGCTTGCTCGCGAGCGACGCGGGTGCCCAGCTCGAAAGCGGCGGCCAGCTTCGATGCCTTGGCGAGGCCGATGCCGTATTCTTTGGCGAGCTCGCTGACCGGCAAGCTACCGAGCGCTCCGATTGAGCCGTATTTGCCGATCAGGGAGCGGCCGATCTCGATGGCGCTACGGCCGCGGATGCCGGTCGAAATGAACAGGGCCATCAACTCTGCATTGTCGAGGGCCGAGGGTCCGAGATGGGCCAGTTTTTCGCGTGGTCGCTCGTTGTTGGGCATGTCCTGAATGCGCGTGCTGTAGGCGCTTTCTTCCAGGTCCGCAATTTGACAGAGCTTTGATGAGTTCATTTGAACAACATACAAGGACAATGAATCTAGGCAAATCGAAATGTGGGTGAAATTCTGTTGGAGCATTTAAAGTCATTTCATGGCTATGGTGATGGAACGTGGCGGCCACACAATCAGTGGTCAAATACCGCCATTAACATCGCTCGGTTCTGGCACTGCGAGCTTGATGCGTTAGATTGCCCGCGTGCGCTGGACCTTGTTTTACGATGCCGACTGCGGGCTTTGTTCGGCGATGATCGCTTGGATTGGGAAACACGATCGGCGGAGGTGCATCGATTGCTTGCCCTTGCAGGGGGAAATGGCGGAAAAACGCGGATTTTCTGCGGAAATTGGCAAGGATGGCGGATCGATGGTGGTCGTGAGAGATGCAGATGGCGCGGTTTTTACAGAGAGCGAGGCATGCCTTGAACTGGCTAGGGCGTTGGGTGGATTTTGGCGATTGGCTCTGATTTTGCGGATGATTCCGCGGCGTTTGCGCGACCGTGCGTATCTGGCGGTGTCGCTTCATCGGCAGTTGCTTTGGCTCTGCGGCGACCATTGTGGAGTGAAGGATTCGGCTGAAAAGGTGTCGCGTCATTGAATCCGTGGTTCGCGCGACTTCGCTTGCCAGTGCAATCCTGCCTTGAAATGCCGCCCTTGGCGTGCATCCTCACCGCCCTCGCATGGCTGGCCCGTCGTTTCAAGCACTCCCCGGATTTCGCGATTTCATTCCCCGTGAATGCGCGATCCGGAATTACCTGTTTGAGACCTGGCGTGCGGTCGCGCGGCGCTCGGGATTTGTGGAATACGAAACGCCGGTGCTCGAGGATACGGCGTTGTATCTGAAAAAATCCGGCGGTGAGCTGTCCTCGCAACTCTTTCGCTTTGAGGATCAGGGCGGACGCGATGTGACGCTGCGCCCGGAAGTGACCGCATCGCTGGCGCGTCTCGCGGCCGAGCATCAGCGTCATTTCCCTAAGCCGCTGAAGTGGTTTGAGATCGGCCAGTGCTTTCGTTACGAGAAACCGCAAAAGGGCCGCGGCCGAGAGTTTCATCAATTCAATGTCGATATCTTGGGCGAAGCCGGACCCGAGGCGGACGCCGAGCTGATCGCGCTGTCGATCGAGACGATGCTCGCGTTTGGCTTCAAGCGCGGTGACTTCGTCGTTCGCGTGTCGGATCGCAAGGCGTGGGTAGATTATGCAAAAGCTCATGGCATCGATGATGCCGCGCTGCCGGATTTTCTGGGGATCATCGACAAGTTCGAACGCGAAAAGCCTGAGCTGCTGGAGCAAAAGTTGCAGGCCTTGGGGCTCAGCGTCGGGGAGGTGAAAGATTTCATCGGCAATCCGGCGAATGCCTCTGTGGCGTTCAATGCGATTCGGCAGGATCTTGAATCTCGCGGCATGGGCGAGTTCATCGAACTCGATCTCTCGATCGTGCGCGGTCTGGCTTATTACACGGGTGTGGTGTTTGAGGTTTTTGATTCGAGCAAATCGATGCGTGCGGTTGCTGGTGGTGGTCGTTATGACACGCTCGTTTCGACCATTTCCAATGGCGCGGTCGACATGCCCGCGACGGGTTTTGCGATGGGCGATTATGTGATCCGCAACCTCATCGAGGAGACTCCGCATGCCTTGATGCAAATGGAGGTGTGGCTTCAGCGTCATGCCGCCGCGTGCGATGTTTATGTCGTCGTTGCCGATGAAAATCGCCGGGCTTATTCGCTTTCTTTGCTCACTCAGCTACGTCGTGCGGGGCTTTCCTCCGACATTGCGATGACCCCTGCCAAGGTCGCCAAGCAATTCCAGAGCGCCGAGCGATCGGGCGCGAGGTTTGCATTGGTGGTCGGTGCCGAATATCCCGAACTGAAACTCAAAATCCTTTCAAGCCGCAGCGAAGAATCCGGCAATGCCGCAAATGCGGTCGAGTGGCTCACCGAACGCCTGCAACAGCCCGATGGGCCATTGCTCGCCTGATCATTTTTTAAACAACTCACCATTTCAATCCATGCGCACCCATCATTGCAACGAAATCCGCGAATCCCACATCGGCGAAACTGTCACGCTCATCGGATGGGTCAACTCAGCCCGTGACCACGGTGGCGTCATCTTCATCGATCTTCGCGACCGCGAGGGGCTCACCCAATGCGTGTTCCATCCCGATCAGAACCCCGAGCTCGCAGCTCTGTCGCATACCTTACGCGAGGAGGATGTGGTGCAGGTCATCGGCGTGGTTTCAAAGAGACTGGAAGGCACGACCAATGACCGCATCGGCACCGGCACGGTCGAGGTGGTGGCAAACGGACTCAACATCGTCAACAAAGCCGATGTCTTGCCCTTCCAACTCGACAAGGATCTTTCGAACGAGGACATCCGGATGAAATACCGCTATCTCGATCTTCGCCGTCCGCGCATGAGCAAAAACATCCGCCAGCGCAGCGTAATCACCTCGGCGGCGCGTCGTTACCTCGACGAAAGTGGGTTCTTTGAAATCGAAACGCCGATTCTTTCGAACCCGACTCCCGAAGGTGCGCGCGACTTCCTCGTGCCCTCACGACTCAACCCCGGTCGCTTCTACGCGCTGCCGCAAGCGCCGCAGCAGTACAAGCAGTTGATGATGGTTGCGGGTCTGGAGAAATACTATCAGATCGCCCGTTGTTTCCGCGATGAGGACCTTCGCGCGGATCGTCAGCCGGAGTTCACGCAGATCGACATTGAGGCCAGCTTCGTCGGACAGGAAGACATCATCCGCTTGGTCGAAGGTCTTCTTGCTTCGATGTTCAAGGCCGGCCTTGGGATTGAGATTCCACAAAGTTTCCCGCGCATGACCTATGCCGACGCGATGGACATCTACGGCTCGGACAAACCCGACACGCGTTATGACATGAAGATTGCTGATCTCGGTGATGTGTTCGCGGCGACTGAATTCAAGATCTTCCGCTCGACGCTCGATCAGGGCGGCGTGGTGCGTGCGATCAATGCCAAGGGATTTGCGGGCGTGACGACGGGTCAGATGAACCGCCTCAATGAAATTGCGATTCAGGCCGGGCTACCGGTCAAAACGTTAGCATTCATTAAGTGCGAAGGCGGCGAGTACAAGAGTCCGCTGTGGAAGTTCTTCACCGATGCCGAGAAGGATGCCTTGGTCGCCAAGCTCGCAATCGAAGAGGGCGACATTGTTTTCTTCGTCGCCGGATCACGTGAAAGCGTGAGCACGATCCTTGGCCGTGTGCGCTGCGAGTGTGCCGAGATGCTTGAGCTGACAAAAAATTCCGACGCTTACAATTTCCTTTGGGTGGTGGATTTCCCGCTGCTCGCGCTCGATGAAGAGAACGGTCACTGGGCAGCGGTTCACCATCCCTTCACGCGTCCGAATGCCGACGATGTCGATAAGCTCGCGGCTGGTGATTTCGCCAATGTCCGGGCCGTGGCCTACGATGTTGTGCTCAACGGCTATGAACTCGGTGGTGGTTCGATCCGGATCCATGAAAAGGATCTGCAGGCAAAAATGTTCGAAGTGCTGGGCGTCGGACCCGAGGAACAGGAAGTGAAGTTTGGTCACATCCTCGATGCCTTCCGTTTCGGCGCACCGCCGCATGGTGGTCTCGCGCTCGGCCTCGACCGCATCGCGATGCTCATGGCTGGCGAGGACAGCATCCGTGAAGTGATCGCCTTCCCGAAAAACAACAAAGGTGCCGACCTCATGGCTCACAGCCCCTGCCAAATCGACTTCAAGCAACTGCGCGAAGTCTATGTGCAGTCGACTTGGAAGGATCCAAAGGCGGAGAAGCCGGTGGCGGAGTAAGGGGGCTGAATCGAAACGCGCTGGCGGGGAGAGCGCGGAGATGCTTGAAGGCTTATCGGGGCTTTGCAGAGAAGCGAGCAGCGCGGCATCATCATATTCGTAAGCCCATTCTTCGCAAGGTGACGAGGCGCTGGCGGTGGTCATCGCTTCAGTAAAGCCATGCCCCAATTTTTCGGCGTCGACTGAGTCCGTATCGGATTCAAATCATCCCTCGCTGTGGTTAGCGAATGCGATTTCGGCCAACCCCATTGTCCCAGAATCCGCAGTTGGGAGGCAGATGGGGCGCGCAGGTGGGTCATAAGATCGCTGATGTGGCGGTTGCCAACAAGGTGAGGCAAATGACAGGCTGAATGAGATCACCTCTCGTAATGAATGCGACACTCTAGCAGGTAGGACGCAGGAGAAAAGTGTCTAAAAGTCAAAAGTCCAAGGTTAGCTCAATATTCGCGGTTCTTCGACTTTTTGACTATCAGACCCATGGTTCCGCTTGCCAATTTGTCGCATTATTTCTTGGAAATGGCATGATAGACGAAAACCGCACGGCCCACAGCAGAGCAGATCGGGTCAGCGCGCCAATTTCATATCCTTACTCGATTGGGGGAGGGAAGAAGAGTTATAAGTTACATGTCATGGCTTATGGGAAAGCAGCTGAATCTGTGACTTCTTCTTTTTTACCAATAACCCTTTACCCAAAATCTTCAACTCTTACTCAGCCTTCGACTTCGACAGTGAGGTTGATTTCGACGGCAACATTGAGTGGCAGTGCGGCGGCCCCTAGGGCGGTGCGGGAGTGTTTGCCTTTGTCGCCAAGGAGTTCGACGAGGAACTCCGAGGCACCGTTGATCACTTGGGGGTGGTCGTAGAAATCAGCCTCGGAATTCACGAAGCCGTTGAGCGCGACGATTTGTTTGATTTTGTCGAGTGAGCCGATTGCGTCGCGGATGACGGCGAGGCGGTTGAGCATGATCATGCGTGCGGCGTCTTTCGCTTCATCGACGGAGACTTGGGTGGGGACCTTGCCGATGACTTTGCGGGTGCCATCGATCGGGAGTCCGCCTGAAAGGAAAAGCAAATTACCGGAGCGCACGCAGTTCACATAAGCCGCCACCGGTGTGGGGACTTCGGGAAGGGCGAGGCCCATGGAGTGGAGTTTGGCGAGGATGTTGTCGTTCATGATATCGGGTGGATGTGTTGCGAGTCGAACTACCTGTGCGGATGTGACTTGTTTGGAGCCGCGGCGGGAAATTCATTGGTGATCAGCGCGACGAGTTGTTGACCTTGTGGTGTGAGGGTCGCTTGGTTGCCGATGCCGGTGATGAGGTTGCGGGTGAGATAGCGGTGGGGTTTGGAGGAGGGCTTTACGGAGGTGACGATTGAAGCGTTTACCTCACGGCTGCTTGGGGTGAAGCTGACTGGTTGACCGGTGGCGCTGAAGGTGATTTCCCATGATTTTTGGTTGTCGGTATTCCCTTTCACGATCCACGGGTAGCGTTTCACAAAGTCGGGTGTGCCGGTGACGGGCGCGGTGACTTTGAAGTAGCCCGGAGTGCTGGTGACAAAGTCGCTGAAGCGAATGTCTGGATTGTTTCGATGTTCGAGAAAGAAGCGTGCGACATCGGTGCCGACGAGGTTCATGCCATTGAAATTTCCCTGCGTGTTGAGTCCGCGGCCGTAGTGGTCGTGCCAGTCCTGGTAGCGCTGGCTCATGAGCATGGCGAGCTCGAGGTGGAGGTGGGCGCGTACGCGATTGATGCCGGCGCCGGTGTATCCCATGCGACCGAGCACCGAGCCGGCTTTGACCTTGTCGCCGGGCTGGCAGGTGATTTCCGCAAGGTGAGCGTAAAGCGAATAAACAGCGGTGTTTTCCCACTCGTGTTCGACGACGACATATTTGCCGTAGTTGCTGCGACCGGCAAGCGGGCTGATGTGGACGACGCGTCCGGCGGAAATGCTGGTGATCAGATCGAGCGGGTTGCCCGAGCGGTCGCGCTTGATGGGTGCGATATCGATGCCTTCGTGAAATTTCGTGAGCAGCACTTCATTTTCAAAACGAAAGGCGTTGCGGACAAACCCGAAGGATCCGCCCTCCCATGGTTTCGAGGCTTGGCCTTCGAAGATGCGATCCACATGCATGTAAAATCGCTCTGGCTCGTTGCTGAATAGATGCGTGTTCTCAGTGGGCAGTTGAAGGTCTTGCGCGGCATGGAGCGCGCCGCAAAACGCGAGGATGCAAAGCAAGGTGCGGATCATGGTGTGGCTACCGGATTAATCTTTTTTCTTCTTCTTTCCGTCTTCGCCGCTGCGTTTGGTCGACTTGTCGAAAATCGAAAGGTCGGCCAGCGTGATGCCTTTCCACACGACCAGCATACCATCGTTGATCGGTTGATCGATGATGACCGCATCGACGATGCGGCCATTGACTTGGGCGACGAGCCACTTGCCCTGATTGATATTCGTCAGTGCCGCGAGTCGTTTTGCGGCGCTGTCCCTGAGGCGGAAGACGGCACCATAGCCATCGCCGGCATCTGAGGGAAAGGGGCTGTAGGAGACCACATCCTTGGTGCTGATTTCGGGAAGCCTGCGGAAGTAGCGTGTTTGCCCGTTGTTGAGCGTGTGGGGGAAGATCATCTTCGGGTTGTCGCTGGACTCCGTCTCGATGTGGAAGGAGAGGCTGGCCTTATTTTCAGCCTTGCCCGCAGCTGAGAGCATCGAAGGGGCGGCGAGGGCAAACAGGATGCCGAGGGTGGCGCAGAGCAATCGCATGCGCCCAGTGAAGCAGAGTGATTCCGATGAGGAAGAAAATTTGAGCGCCACGGCTGTCATTTTTGTGGGCCGTGTGGGCAAGTCCGCATCATCATCGCAAGTCACTCCTTGCACGGGCGGAAATCATGGTTTTTACTGCGCGTATGCACGACAAGATCAACCTTACGCGCGAAGTGGCGGCGATTCAGATTCCGAGTGGCGATGCCCTCACGCTTCCTGCCGGGACCGAGGTTTACATCACGCAGAAACTTGGTGGCACCTTCACGGTCGCAACCAGTCAAGGTCTTGCGCGAATTTCCTCACAGGATGCCGACGCGCTTGGCATCGACATGACCGAGGAGAAGAAAAAGCAGGAAGAGGCCGAGCGTTTGAAAGACGCGCCGATCGAAGAGCAGGTATGGGGTCAGCTCAAAGGCGTCTATGACCCGGAGATCCCGGTGGACATCGTCAACCTCGGCTTGGTCTACGATTGTAGCGTGGACATGGAAGGCGACAAGACGGTGGTGTCGGTGAAGATGACGCTGACCGCGCCGGGTTGCGGCATGGGTCCGGTCATTGCGGCGGATGCGCAGGCAAAGATCATGACCATCGAAGGCGTTGATGAAGCGCGGGTTGAGCTCGTGTGGGATCCGGCATGGAATCAGGAAATGATTTCCGAAGAAGGCCGGATGAAGCTCGGCATGGTCTGAGCGATTTTTTTCTAACTCTCGTGAGAAACTTCGGATTGCGTCGGCGATAATTCAGAAAGATTTACCGCAAAGGCGCCAAGGTCGCAAAGGGGCGCAGAGAAGAAGAGTTATGGGGTAAATGCTGAAAAGCTAAAAAGAGCAGTCGAAGCTGCTTAATCCTCTTTCATCGTTTACCTTGTCGAGTCGAGGTAGGCGATGATCGAAGGGATCGCGTTTTCGAGTACCTTGGCGACTTCTTCGTAGGCGGCGGGGCCCATGCCGATCGGGTCGGGCACATCGAGGCCTTGGCGTTTGTCGGTGATGCCGGAAAACTCGCGGATCAGGAAAAACTTGTCGGCGTGTGAGGGGAAGCGGCTTTCGAGAGCGGCGAGATGACCTTCGGTCATTGCAAAGACATGAGTGGCGGACTCGAGGATCTTTTCAGTCACTTGGCGGCTGGCGAAACCATCGAGATGAGCGCCGCGTTTTTTGAGAGCCTTGAGGGTTTCGCGGCTGGCGGGTGAGCCTTTGGATGCGGCGACACCGGCGGAGCTGGTGGCGACATCGTCGCGGCCTTCCATGGCTTTGCGAAAGAGACCCTCGGCCATCGGGCTGCGGCAGGTGTTGCCGGTGCAGACGAAAAGGATGTGAAGCGAAGAGGGCATGTGGATGCGAAAGCTCAAAGAACTCTATGTGCACCTGCCGAAGGTCGCGAGGCGAAAATTTCGGCCGTGAGTCCGGTCTTGGCGTGGTATTCGGCGGCAAGTTTGCTGGCGATGTCGTTTGCTTTCGCTGATTCGCAAAGCGTGACCGTTGAACCGCCGAAGCCACCGCCGGTCATGCGGGCACCGACCACGCCGCCGCTGCGGCCAATGCTCTGTGCGGCATCGACGAGGACATCGAGTTCTTTGCAAGAGACTTCGAAATCATCGCGGAGCGATTGGTGCGATGCGGCCATGAGAGGGCCGAGTTTTTCGAAATCGGCGGCTTTGAGTGTAGCGGCCGCCTCGATGGTGCGGGCGATTTCACCCACGACATGGCGGGCGCGGCGCTTGACCGGATCGCCGAGTGTTTCCCAATGATTTTCCACATCGGCCATTGTGACATCGCGCCATGAGTTCTTGCCGATGATCTTAAGGGCGTCCTCCGTGTGTTTGCGACGAAGCGCGTAACCGCCATCGGACAGTTCGTGATGCACCATCGTGTTGGAGATCAGTACGGTGAGGTCGGGATGGGTGAATTGCACAAGCTGCGGCTCGGCCGTCATGCAATCGATGAGCACGAGGTGGTCTTTGGCGCCGAAAGCTGAAGCAAATTGATCCATGATGCCGCAGGGCACATGGGCGAAATCGTGTTCGGCCTTTTGGCAGAGCAGGGCTTTTTCGCGGGTGTCGATTTTCGCACCGAGCAGGCCTTCGAGAAATGTTGCTGTGGCGCATTCCAAGGCGGCGGATGATGAAAGGCCCGCGCCACCGGGGACGGAGGAAAGGATGTAGGCGTCGAAGCCGGGGATCTTGTGTCCTAGGTTTTGGAACCCGCGAATCACACCGCGCAGGTAGTTGGTCCATTTCGGTTCGCCTTCTTCGACTTCATGCGAAACATCGAAACTGGCGATGCCGCCGCCGAGGGCGGTCGCCATGCGGACCGATGAGCTGCCGTTCGGAGCACCGGCAATCACGGTGTAGCGATCGATGGCAAAGGGCAGGACGAAGCCATCGCAATAGTCGATGTGTTCGCCGATGAGGTTCACACGGCCGGGGGCGGCGGCGGTAATGCTGGCCTTGGCATGGAGATTTTCCAGAAGTCCTGCTGCCGCTTTTGCGGCGAGCGATTCGAGTGAAGGTGAAGCTTGAAGCATGGGTAGGGATCAGGAGGCGTCGGTGGTTTGATAGAGTCGGCGACGGTAGCTTTGAACCGCTTGCGTCCAGATCGGATGAATGCTGTCGGCAGGGCGGAGCCATACCGCGCGGTGCATGAGAAGCATCGCGGGACCAAGGTATAGCAGTTCTGAAAGTTCGTTTTTGCTCAGGTCGCCTGGACCTTTGGTAAGGCATCTCTCGGCGAGCGCTTCTTCATTTTGCCGCAGCTCGAGATTTTCAAGCAACGACACATGGACGCCGTTCACGTACGGATCGACCACTGCGGCGATGACGCCATGGCGATCGTCGCCTGCCGCATCGAGTGCCGGATCAATGGCGCCTTTTGCTTCTTGTGCGAGAACCATCACGCTTGGCGGATCCCTTTCCTCGGGGATGCTGAGAATGCCGTGTTTGGCGAGTTTGAGTCCGTACCGCACGCGGCTGGTCCAAACGGAAACCGGCGCGGAAAGCACAAGCCCGAGAAGGATCGGTGAAATCCATCCGGTGAATGTGAGGTCAATGTTCAACGCGACCACGGTCCACACGATGCCGAGTATGGTTGGAAACAAATGGAAGCGGATTGCGTCGCCCCATGTGGTGCCATCGGTCTCGCGGTTCTGGTTGCCCCATCCGACGGCGCGGCCGAGCAGGATGCTGATGACCATGAGGGTGTGAGCGGCCATGATGCATGGGGCGAGGAGAATCGAGACGATGGATTCGAAGGTGACACCCGTCACGATGCGAATGATCCCACCGAAGGACCTGCGGATTTGCGGCACGAAAATCGCGCGCAGCATCGAGAGGATTTTTGGAAGGAAGAGCAGCGCGAAAATGAAGCAGGTGAGGATGATGCTTTGCTCGATGCCATTGAGTCCGAACAAGCGGTCGACATGGCTTTCGAAGGGCAGGCGGCTTAGTTCGCTGGTGGAGCGATCCCATGCGATCCAAGTGCCGAGCACGAGGAAAAGGAACCAAAGCGGGCTGCCGAGGTAGGCCATGATGCCCATGAAAAGATGCATGCGCACCGAGAATGGCAGCTTGCGCGCGAAGATGAGCCATAGGTGTTGGAGGTTGCCTTGGCACCAGCGGCGGTCGCGGATGAGGTGATCGACGAGCGTGGGCGGCGCTTCCTCGTAGGTGCCCTCGATGTCCCATGCGAGCCAGACTTCCCAGCCTTCGGCAACCATCAGTGCCGCTTCGACGAAATCGTGGCTGAGGATGCGGCCGCCGAAGGGTTCGCGCCCGGGTAGTGCGGGGAGTTCGCAGAATTCCGAGAAGGGCTTCAGGCGGATCAGCGCGTTGTGGCCCCAGTAGCTGCCGCCGCCGAGTTGCCAGAAGTTCAGGCCGCGGATGAACACCGGCCCGTAAAGCCGCATGGCGAATTGTTGGAGGCGGGTAAAAACCGAGGATCCGCGGATGAGCTTGGGCGGCGTCTGAAGAATGCCGAGGCGCGGGTAGGTCTCCATGACGCGAGCCAATTTGACAATGTCGGCACCATCCATCAGGCTGTCGGCATCGAGCACGAGCATCGCTTCGTAGCCACCGCCCCAGGTGCGGACAAAGTCGCCGATGTTGCCTGCCTTGCGGTTTTCGTTGGTTCTACGGCGTCTATAGTAGATGCGGCCGAAGCCGTCGAGTTTGCGGCAGAGATTGGTCCATGCCGTTTCCTCCATGACCCAGAGGTCGAGGTCTCGCGTATCGCTGAGGATGAAAAAATCGAAAGACTCGAGGTGGCCGGTGGCTTCGATCGAGCGGTAGATTGCCTCGATGCGGGCGCAGGTGCGGGTGCTGTCTTCGTTGTAGACCGGCATGACCACCGCATGGCGTTTGCCAAGCGGGCCGCTGCGGCCATCGGCAAGTTTCGTGACCCGTGCCGCGCGGCGAACACCAAGCAGCATGTCGATCGCGCCGAAGATTGCGTGAAACGATCCCAGCGTAAGAAGGCCGTTGAGAAGGATGAAGATCGCCAGCAGCGGGAAGTGGGCTTTTTGCAGGCCCATGCGCCAGAAGAGGTCGGCGAGCCAGAGGCTGGCGGCGATATTGAAAAGAAGAACGCAGCCGAAGAAGATCGTGCGCCGCACGCGAGTGGCTTTTGCGCTGAAGAACACTTTGCCCGAGTCGGGCGGTGAGAGGTCGGCGTGTTCCATCAGTCGAGAAGGAAGAACCATGCGGCCAGCGCGATGATGGCGAGCAGCACGGCGGTGAACATGAGTCGGACGATCGGTTTTCGATCCATCGTTTCCCACCATTGGGCGGCACCGCTGCCGATGGCGTTTAGCTCAAGCGGCTTGGGCACCATGGTGAGGTTGGCGAATCGCGGCCCGGCGGCGAGATAGGATTTTTTCATCGCCTCGACAAAGGCGGGTGGCCATGGCGGCGGAGTGAGAAACACGCCCTGCCATTTGTCGGGCATGCCAGCAAGGAGGAGTGCGAGACGGCCGCGGGCTGCGAGACGGCGGTTTTCGAGAGGAACATCGAGCACATCCTGGGTCCAGTTGGCGATTTCGGTGAGCGCCTCTTCCATCGCGAGAAGTCGGGCTGGCTTGTCGGGCTCATTGGCCCTTCTTGCAGATGCCCGCCACAAAATGCCGCGGACGAGTTCGGCAACGAGCAAACGATTGCGCAGGCGAAGCGCTTGCAGATAGGCCTCAACCGCGGTGTAGGCCTCCTCCCACTCGACGAGTTCCTGTTCGCTGAGTGGCGGCAGGCGGTCTAGGGATTGATGCGATGGACCCATGTTTCGGTGAGGTAGTTGTCACCGCGTTTCAGGCAGCAACGTAGCTCGATCGGACCGATGTCTGAAAGTTTGGATCCTTCGGCCGAAGGAGCGACTTGGAATGCGAGGCGCCAGCGGTCATCGGGAATTTGCTGGAGGTTGACGCCTTGGATGACGACCTTGCCGCCGTTTTCGCCGATAGCTTCGATATGTGGCGCGATGGGTGATTCGCCGTTTTGTTGGAGGCTGGTGCCTTTGAACTCGACGATGATGGTGCGTTGGCCCGGTTGCCAGTCGTGAATACCTGTGCGGGTGGCAACCACATGGCCGATCGCTTGGGATGGGTCGGGATCCGTGGTCCAGTGTTGGCGATAGGAAAACTCGATGCGATCGCCGGCTTGCGGGATGCGTGCGGGTTCCCACAATGCGACGGTGTTGTCGGTGAGTTCGTTGGTCGTCGGTATTTCCATCAGCATCACGCGGCCGGGGCCCCAGTCGGAGGTTGGTTCGATCCACAATGACGGACGCAGGTGATAGGCGGCTTCATCGTCCTCGTAGGCGCTGAAGCGGCGGTCGCGTTGAAGGAGACCGAAGCCATCGCACTTGTCCATGCTGAAGAAGCTGAATTCGAGGCGGCCCGAATCATTGCAGATCGGCCTCCAGATGCGTTCGCCGGTGCCCATGCGGATGGAGAGGCCATCGGTGTCGTGCACTTCCGGGCGGAAGTCGTCAAAGCGGCGGCGCGAATTTTCGCCGAACCAGAACATGCTCGACATCGGCGCGATGCCGAGGCGTTGGACAGCGCGGCGGGCAAAGATCACGGCGCGGACTTCGACGATCGTTTCGTTGCCCGGGTGAATTTTGAATGCATAGGCGCCGGTGTAGGAAGGTCCGTCGAGCAGCGCGTAAATGCGTGCTTGGGTTTCGCCGGGCTGTGGCTTACGCAGCCAGAATTCGCGGAAGTTGGGGAACTCCTCGGTGACGCCTTCAATGCCGGTATCGACCGCGATGCCGCGTGATGAGATGCCCCAGCGTTGGTTGCGGCCGAGCGCGCGCCAGTAGCTGGCGCCTTGGAAAACGATCAGTTCGTCGAAGTAATCGGGGTTGTTGAGTTGGTGGTGGAGGCGGAATCCGGCAAAGCCGCCATCGGGCGGAAGTTCGCCGTGTTTTTGAATGAGTGGGCCGTAATTGAAGAATGCCTCGGCGAGGCGGATGCGTTGCTGGTGGCTGCTGGTGAATTCATTCAAGGCCACCGGCTCGCGATAAAGGTATCCGGGGTGGAAAAACATCGCGCGAAAAGGAAGGTTTTCGGCGGCCCACAATGCTTGATTCGGATTGAAGCGGATGTCGCGGTACTGATCGTAGGTTAGGTTGTTCATCCACTCCGGCAACGAATCGCGGTTGGGTGGAGTGTAGGGTTTGTTGGCAAGATCCCTAGCTCTGCTCTGAATGCTGTCGAACCCGATGTCTTCGCGTTCCCATGTTTGACCCAGAACGCTCGGCGCCGCGGCGGCGACCACGAAAAAGAATAATATGCTTCGCACGAGGCGATTATTTAGGTGTGGCGCGGGGCGGCGTCAAGATTGGCCGATAGCAAATCCATCAGAAATTTGGACTTTTTTTGTGTAGTCGTAAATACCCATGGAAGGCTACATCTTCCGAAGGAGGTCGAGGGTTTCCTCGAGGCGGGCTTTGGGCTTGATGGTTTCGAGTCGGGGGAAGCGCCTTTCGGCTAACAGGATGTAGGCGCCGTTGCGGTACAGCATGAGGCGCTGGCCTTGGATTTCGACCGACTGAATGTCGTTGCCGGCGGCAAGGGCCTTGATGCGGGCAATGGTCAGCAAGTTTTCCACCGGCCCGGGCAGGCGTCCGAAGCGGTCGCGCCATGCCGACTCGAGCGCATCGACGGCTTTGACGGTCAGCACGCCTGAGAGTTCGCGGTAGGCCTTGAGGCGCAGGCGGGTGTCATCGAGCCATGTGCTGGGCAGAAACGCGGGGATCGCATCGCCGGCATTTTGGCTGTTGTGTTGCAGCCACGCGGCTTCGGTGCTGATGACGAAGTCCGCCTTGAAGCTTGGAGGTGTCGGGTTGGTGGTTTTGCGTCCTTTGAGTCGTTCGACCGATTGCTTGAGGAGTTGGCAATAGAGGTCGAAGCCGATTTGGGAAATGTGGCCTGATTGTTTGGTGCCGAGGAGATTTCCCGCACCGCGGATTTCGAGATCGCGCATGGCGATTTTGAATCCCGAGCCAAGCGCGGTGTGTTCCTTGATTGCGTGGATGCGTTTGCGAGCATCGCCAGCGGTGATCATGTCGCGCGGCAGGAGCAGGATCGCGTGGGCTTTTTCACCGGCGCGTCCGACGCGGCCGCGGAGCTGATAGAGGTCGGCGAGGCCGAAGCGGTCGGCGCGGTCGATGATGATGGTGTTGGCGTTGGGGATGTCGATGCCGGTCTCGATGATCGTTGTGGCCAGCAGCACATCGGCCTCGCCTTTCACGAATGCGCGCATGACCTGCTCGAGCTCGTCCTTGTCCATTTGGCCATGGCCCACAAGGATGCGGGCCTCAGGCACCAGCGCGGCGATTCGCTCGCGCATGTTCTCGATCGTCTTGACGCGGTTGTGCAGGAAAAATGTTTGGCCGCCGCGTTTCATTTCACGGCGGATCGCATCGCGAATGATGCGTTCGTCGTAGGGGCTGATCGATGTCGCGACTGGCACGCGGTTGGGAGGTGGCGTTTCAATCGTCGACATGTCGCGGGCACCCATCAACGCCATGTAAAGCGTGCGCGGAATGGGCGTGGCGGAAAGCGTGAGCACATCGACCTGGCGGAAGAGTTGTTTGAACTTTTCCTTGTGAGCGACGCCGAAGCGTTGTTCTTCGTCGACGACCACGAGACCGAGGTCCTTGAAATGCACATCGCCCGAAACGAGCCGATGAGTGCCTATCACGAGGTCGACCGAACCATCGGCGATGCCGGCGATCGTGTCGCGGATTTCGGCGGGTGAGCGGAAGCGGTTGAGCAGGTCGATGCGCACCGGGTAGTCCGACATGCGTTCGCGGAAGGTGCGCCAATGTTGTTCGGCAAGGACGGTGGTTGGCACGAGGATTGCCGCTTGTTTGCCGCTGGTGATGGTTTTGAACGCGGCACGGATCGCAACTTCGGTTTTGCCAAAGCCGACATCACCACAGATCAGGCGATCCATCGGGCGGGCAGCCTCCAAGTCGCGTTTGGTTTCGTCGATCGCGCGGCGTTGGTCGCTTGTTTCGACATGATGAAACGAGCGCTCGAATTCCCACATCCATCGAGTGTCGGGCGGGTGGGCGTATCCCGGTTCGTGGTTGCGCTCGGCTTGGACGCGCAGTAGTTTGGCGGCGTAATCGAGGATGGATTTTTCGGCCGCCTTGCGGGCGGATTTCCACGCGGCGCTGCCTAGTTTGTTGAGCTCTGGCGTGCGACCGCCGAGGCCGACATATTTCCCGACGAGGTGCGCCTGCTCGAGTGGGACTCCAAGCATCGCGCCATCGCGGTACTCGAGGAGCATTTCATCGCAGTCTTCGTTTTGAACGATGCCGCGAAATCGGGCGATGCCGTACTCATAGTGCACGACCAGATCGCCATGGCTCATTTCATCAATCGATCCGGCGGAGGTGATGTGGCGCGTGCGGTCGAGAATCGAGCGCCGTTTTGCGGCGGTGCTGCGATAGCGGCCAAAGAGTTCCGAGGAGGAAAGCACCGCGATGCGTGCGAAGGGCAGGGTGAAGCCGGCCATCAGTTCGCCGCGCAGGGGCATGATCCCAAGGTCGCGATCGAGATCCTTGCCGGAGAGTTCTTCAAAGCGGTCCTGCTCGCCTTGATTGGCAAAGACCATGGCAATCGTCCATTCCTCGCGCCGCCATGTGTTGAGCTGTTGGAAGAATTGCTCGCGGCGGATTTCGTCGAGAATGAAGTCACCCGCATCAAACACCCCGAGTGGGCTCGGATAGACGGCGAGGCTGAAGTCCTCCTCACCGTCGCCGCATTTTGCGCCTTCCAAGATCGACACCGCAGGGTTTCCGATCATCGCGTCGAGTGAGATCACCACATCATTGGTTTTTCGGTAATCGGCAAGGGTTGCATCGGATGATGGCTCGCTGATCGCAATATCCGTCGCATCGAGTTTGCGGGTTGATGCCTGGCTATCGATGTCGAACTCGCGGATTGATTCGATTTCATCGTCGAAAAATTCGATGCGCAGCGGTGCGACCGCCTGCCATGGGAAGACATCGATGATGCCGCCGCGTACGGCGAATTGGCCGCGTCCCGAAACCATGGGCATGCGTTCGTACTGGTGGCTGGCGAGCGAGTTGGCAAAGGCCGCAGGATCAAGCATACCGCCAACTTTCAACACGATGCGCGCCGATACGAGTGTGGTAGGTGATGGGCAGGCTTGGGCGAATGCCTCGCTGTCGCAGATCACGATCGAGGGCTTGGGTTGTGTGAGTGCGTGAAGAATCGCGAACCACTCGGCGGTCGATTCGGGATCGGGCGCGGTTTCGGATTTTTGGTCGATGGTGGCATCGGGCAAGACCAGCGGATCGAGCCCCCATAGCTCCATTTCGGCCGCAAGCCGTTCGCGTTGACGCGGGAGGTCGGAGATCAGCCATACGCTTGATTTCCTTGCCTCGTGAATCGCTTTGCAGATCACCGATGAAACAAATGCGTGAGCGGCATTCGCGCAGTGGTCGAGCACGATGCTGCCTTCGCCGGTGACCATGGGGGCCAGACGTGAATGGAAATCAGGATAGTGGAGCACCTGCCGAAGCAGCTTTTCCGCGCTTGGGTCCGAGCGGGACACGCGGTGAGCGATAGGCGTGGGCGGGGCTTTCTGCAAGCGATTGATCCACTGATGAAATGAATTCATGCAATCTGGCTGATCATCGTGGCTGGACGGAGCAAGTTGTGGCGTTTACATCGTTGGCATGTCCGTTCGTACCCGCTTCGCGCCATCTCCCACCGGATACCTTCATGTGGGCGGTGCCCGCACCGCGCTTTTCAACTGGTTGTTTGCCCGTCACCACGGCGGAGTCTTCGTGCTCCGCGTCGAGGACACCGACGAAGCGAGAAATACCAAAGAGGCCAAGGAGGCGATTTTTGGCGGAATGAAATGGCTTGGGCTTGACTGGGATGAAGGCCCGCAGGTTGGCGGTGGGTTTGGTCCGTATTTCCAAAGCGAGCGTCGTGAGATTTACGACCACTGGTTTGAAAAACTCGTTGATGCCGGCCGCGTCTATGAGGATGGCGGGGCGTGGAGATTCCGTTTCGATCGCCGCCCGGTGACGATGCACGACCTTGTTTGTGGCGATGTGACGATTGATTACCGCGATGAATCCAACACGCCCGACATGGTCGTGAAACGCTCGGATGGCAGTTATGTCTTTCACTTTGTGAATGTCGTCGATGACCTCGAAATGCGGATCAGCCATGTGATTCGCGGCGAGGATCATTTGATGAATACGCCCAAGCATCTTCAGTTGATCGAGGCCTTTGGCATGGAGGCGCCGAAATACGCGCACATTCCGCTGATATTGAATCCCGATGGCAGTAAGATGTCCAAACGCGACGAAGGAGCGGCGGTCGGCGATTATCCGCGTCAGGGTTTTCTTCCATCGGCGGTGGTGAATTTCATCGCGATGCTCGGGTGGTCGCCGAAAAATGATGAGGAAATTTTCAGCCTCGATGAGTTGGTGAAACGCTTTTCATTGGAGCAAGTCAACCGCGCGCCGGCGCGCTTTGATCTTGAGAAATGCCAGTGGGTGAACCAGCAGCATCTGATGCGGCTCGATGCGTCAAGTTTTGCACGCGAGGCGAGGCCATTTGTCGAGCAGGCGGGATTGCCGATCGGGGATTCTTTTGAGTCGGTGATGGCCGCAGTGAAGGATAAGGTGCGCTTGCTGACCGAAGTTCCCAGGGCGGTGGAGTTTTTGCTTCTGGATGATTTTTCCTACGATGGCGAGGCCGTGGCAAAAGCCGGATCAAACGTTGCTGTGCGTGATGTTTTCGGCATTCTCGCGGCGCTCTTTGATAAGATCGAGGAGTGGACTGCCGATACCGCAAAGGCAGCACTTTCCGAAGCTGCGGCGAGTGCCGGTACGAAGATCGGTCAGATGATGTTCCCTCTGCGCGTCGCTCTCACGGGGCGGGGTCAGGGGCCTGATATGGCGAACGTGTTGAACATTCTCGGCAAGGATCGTTGCATTTCGCGCGTGAATGCTTTTTACCAAAAACTGGCATGAAAGAAGTTTACACCATCGAGGACCTTGCGAGTCGCGACATCCTTGATGCCGGATGTGAAAAGCCCGCGCGCTTGGCGGTGATTGGATGGCCGATCGCGCATTCGGCATCACCGCAGATGCATCAGGCGGCGCTGGATGCTTACGGCATCGACTGCCGATACATCCGCGTGGAAGTCCCAGTGGGGCGTGTGGCGGAGGCCTTTGCGAGAATGCGCGCCCTTGATTTCATTGGCTCGAACGTGACCGTGCCACACAAGTTTGATGCGATGGCGGCATGTGACGGGATTGACCCGCTGGCAGCGTCGCTGGGAGCGGTAAATACTGTGTGCTTTGATGCGAGCGGACTGACCGGCTACAACACCGATGGCCCGGGATTTGTGGCGGCGGTGGAGCATGATTTTTCGGTGCGCTTGGCGGACTTGAAAGTCCTCATTGTCGGTGCTGGCGGCGGGGCGGGTCAGGCGATTGCCACGCAATGTGTTTTGAGTGGTGTGCGGCAGGTGGTTTTGGTCAACCGCAGTGTCGATAAAATTCTCGCGCTGCAAAGCAAGCTCCAAGCGATCAATGGCAATGTGAATATCGAGATTGCGGGTCTCGATGACCCGCGCCTTGTGGAACTTTCGCATCAATGCGAACTCATCGTGAACACCTCGGCGGTGGGTCTCAACCCTGCGGACCCATGTGTTTTGCCTGCATCATGCCTGATGAAACACCATCTGGTTTACGACACCATCTACAAACCTGCGGTTACGCCGTTGACGGCACTGGCAAACAGCATCGGATGCCGTACATCGAATGGATTCTCGATGTTACTGAGGCAGGGTGTGCTGTCATTTCAGCATTGGTTTCCCGGCACAGAACCGCTGTTGATGATGGAAGAAGCGCTGTCGCGTCAGTCCTGATTTTTGACTTCGGCTTGATTGCTGGGCTCAAAACCGGGAAGGTCGCTGGAGTACCAATGGCAGGCTTTTAGCTCGATTAATTCGAATGCCCGCACGTCCATTTCGCCGCTGCGGCGGAGCTTCACGCGCACGCGGATCATGCCTTCGGGGTCGAGGTTGGGGGTCTTCGAATTGAATGGGCGTTTTTTGTTTTTTGATGCGGCAAATGCCGCCTCCAGCAATTTGCCTGCGGGTGAATTTCTTTCAATGAGGAATTCAGGAGATGGAACGCCGGTTTCCGCGGGGCGTCCGAAAACAGGCGCGTAGAACATGATGCTGATCGTTGGCTGGAGTTTGCGATCTTCGGCAAGGCGCTCGCGTGCAAGCAGGCGGAATTCGCCCTCGGCATCACCATTTCCGCTGAGGAATACTGCAAATGGCATATCACTGTATCTCACGAAGTATTCCCAATCAATCAGCCACTCTTCCTGCTCTTTTTTGAACAGAGCGTCAAAGCTCCTTCCATCCTCGTTTATCCAAAAAAGCTCAATTGATTTTTCTGCACCGATGCTGACAACGTTCCATTGTGAGGACTTCAAGGTGGGCGGCGTTATATTGCCCATCTCTTCGAAATCCTGGTGTCGCGTCATGCGCGTCACCGCTGTGACGGGCTGGCTGACATATTGGCTGCGTTGTTCGGGCAGACCCGATTGGAGAAAGTTTTTTAGCGTGTCCCAGCATTCATCCGCGTGCTTGTCGATAAGTGCGAAATTTTGGTTCTCTGGCGCTGTTTCGATAACGCTGGTATTGGCTACCGGTTTGGGGATTTCCTCCACGCTCCAGATGGTTTTTATCGCTAAGGCAACCAGACCGGTTGCTGTGAACAAAATGGCCACAAAACTGACCAAGAAGTGACTCGATTTTTTGCGTCTTGCCGCTGTTTGGGCTGTTTGGGCTGTTTTTTGTGTATTTTTGTGAATATTTTCAATATGGTTGACCGTCTTGGTGAAATGGACCTTCTGTGTGTTTTTATCGGCAGTGGGAGGAATAGGGCTGAATCCGCATTCACGGCACAGGCGGCCTTTGCTGGCATGCTTTACCGATTGAAACAATGAGCCGCAGCGGCCGCAATGATACCATGAAAGCTGGCTCTTGGTATCGATCGTATCGTTTTCGGGCATGGGGCGGATGATTTGCTTTCGGCCAATCTGCAATCGGCAGCGACTTCATGCAAGCGGGTTCTGGGTTTCGCCCATTTGACGATCGAGAGCTTTGGACATGGCATCTTCCACGATTCGGGCCGCGATGGCTTCGGTAGCCGCATCGAGGCGTTGGACTGCCGCTTTGAGCGGGTTGGCGGCACCTGATTCCATGGCGGCGCGCACGGCATCGAGGGCGATGATGATTTCGGATTTTTCCGCGTCGGTTGCGAGACCTTGTCGCAAGGCGCTTTCCACGGCAGGGATCAGTTCTTCGGCCTTGAGCCGGGCTTCGGTAAACACGCGCAGTGCCATGTCCTCAAAGGCGTGTTCGACCGATTCACCGACCATGGCTTCGACCGCCGCATCATCGACATCGACCGCGGTTTTGCCCATGGTTACGACAGTGTCGGTGCCGGTGGCGATGTCGCGGGCGAGGACTTCGAGTATGCCGTTTTCGTCGATTTTGAATTGCACGCCGACCCTTGCCTGGCCTTTGGGTGCGGGTTGAAAATTGATGTCGAAATTTCCGAGTTCCCAGTTGTCGTTGGCCATTTCGCGTTCGCCTTGGAGCACGCGAAGTTTCATGGCGGATTGACCGTCGGCCGCGTTGGTGAATGCCTCGCCGGCCTTACAGGGGATGGTCGTGTTGCGGGGAATGAGCACATTCATCAGGCCGCCGAGAGTTTCGATGCCGAGGCTAAGTGGTGTGACATCGAGCAGGACCATCTTGCCGAGCGCGCCGCTAAGGATGCCGCCTTGGATGGTGGCACCGAGTGCGATGGCCTCGTCCGGATGCTGTGAGGTGTCGGGTTTTTTGCCGAAAAACTTTTCGACTGCATCACGCACGGCCGGCATGCGCGTGCTGCCACCGACGAGGATGACCGCATCAAGGTCGCTGGCGGCAATTTGTGCATCGGCCAATGCCTTGGCGCAGCAACGAATGCTGCGGGCGATCCATGGCGCGGCGATGATATCGAGTTCCGCACGCGTGATTGGCAATTCGATGCTGCAATCGTCATCAAAAAATGGCAGGCGAAATGTGGCGATCTCATCACTCGAGAGTTGGCATTTCACGCGCTCCGCTTCTTCCATCAGGCGCATGCGTTGAACTGCGGAAATTTCATTCAGCTCATGTTTGCGCATCACATGATCGATGATCAGCGCATCGAGGTCGTCGCCGCCGAGTTGTGTGTC
>JAGWXY010000018.1 GCA_018969605.1 Verrucomicrobiota bacterium
TGGTTCCAGATCCTCGATGTCCTGGCGCGTTGGGACATAGGCGAAGGGGTTGCGTTCGTCCGAGGCGAGGCGGCCGGTGGCGTGGCGTGATTGCACGGTTTGGGTGACGATCGAGATGGCGGCGATCGCGACGATCCATGCCTTCATTGCTTTCGATCGATTGGAAAATCCGGCGAGTGAAAATCCGGCGAGCACGCAAAGTTGCGCCCATGGCAGGCAGGCGAGCCAGGGGTTTTTGTAGCGGATGATGCTGTAGGCCAGCGCGTGGAGGATCACGCTGATGGCGATGAAATGGATTACCCTTGCTTGCGGTGGAGGGTTTTTTCCGAAGGCGTGGATGCATGCGGTCGCAGCGAGAAGGATCACTGGCGTGCCGAACCACCATGCGCCGCCGGACTTCACGGGCAGGGCAAAAAGTTTGGCGTAGTAGCCGATCGGTTTGTCATGCCCGCCGGCGGTCTCATACACGAAAAAGGTGCGGATCGCGTCGAGCATGCCGCGTGGTTCGCGAAAGGCATCGGTGTAGAAAAATGCGGCAGTGAGCAGAGCGCTTGATGCGGCAAGCGCGATGGAAATGCGATGTTGGCTCCACAGTGCGCGGATGGATGACCATTGCGGCATGCCCTTTTCATATAAAAGAAAGCCACCCGCTGCCGACCATGCGATGAGGCTGATGACAAATGTTTCCTTGGTGGCAAACATCAGGCCGATGCATGCGCCCGTGATGAGTGCCGGTGCCCGGTAGGCCAGCGCGAGCATGGCGGCGAGGCCGAAAAGCGTGAGCAGCATTTCGTGGATGAACATGCGGCTGTAATAAACGAGCAATGGCGAGCCCGCCAAAAGCGCGGCAGCGAGCAGCGCGCTGGCATCGCCGATGCGTTTGCGCCAAAAAAACGGCAGCAGAACGAGCAGGGATCCGGCGATGGCTGGCAGGATGCGCAGCGTGCCTTTGCTCATTTCGCGCCACGAATTTTCGCCGCGCCAGTGGCAGATCGTCATCGCAAAGCGGCTTTGCGTCGGGCCGTGGTAATGGGTCGGATCAAAGCCCGTGCCACCCGATTCCATGCGTTGGGCGGCGATGCGCGCGCCGGTTGCCTCATCGGCGTGCATTGGTCGGCTGGCGAGATCTTCGAAGCGCAGAAAGACCGCTGCTGCAAGGATCGAAACCCAGCAGAGAGCCACGCCAAAATGGAAACGCGAGAGCATGGGAGATCAGGCGGATGCGATAAAAGATTCCACATTCATGCAATGTTATTCTAGATAGCTCCATGCCGGATGCCAGCGATGAAATCGTGTTGGTGACACCCGTGTGGAATGATGCCGCGCGATTTGCGGCATACGGCCCGGAGCTTGCGGCGGCGCTCGCATCGGCGAAGCTGCCGCTTCGCTGGGTGATCGCCGATGACGGGTCGTCCGCTGACGAACGCGTGCGATTGGTGGCCTTGCTTGCGGATTTTTCGCGCGTTTATCCAAAAGTCATTTTGCATCATGCGAATGCGCATCGCGGCAAGGGATCGATCGTGCGCGAGGCATGGGCCTTGGTGCCCGATGCGGCGTGGTATGCGTTTGTCGATGCCGATGGCAGCGTGTCGGCGCGCGACATGATCGGCTTGCTTCGCGCAGCGGCCGATGCGCGAAAGTCGGTGATGGGCATTCGCCGACCAACGACATCGACGCCGGTGGCAATGGGCCCGTGGCGTGGCATCGCGCATCGCGGCTATCGCTGGCTGGTGCACGCATGGCTGGGACTGAGTTGCGAGGATCCGCAGTGCGGGGCGAAGGTGATTTTGGGAAATGACTACCGGCGTGTGGTCCACGAATTGCGGGAAAATGGCTTTGCGTTTGATTCCGAATTGCTCGTCCGGCTGGTGAAAGCCGACTGCGAATGGCGCGAAATTCCGGTGGGCTGGACTCAGAAAAAAGGCGGAAAAATAAGGCCTTTGCTCGATGCCTGGGGCATGATCGCCGCGCTTTGGCGACTGCACTGAAGGATGTGAGTTTTACGAAATCGGTAAAAAACATCGACAGGGCATCAACTTGCTGTAACAAGTTTGAACACGGATAGAGCAAGCGCATTTTTTCACATGGTACAAACCTCGGGTTTCAGCCCGGAGGCGTTCGAGTCGAAGGTCGCGATGATCGCGAGCCAAAACACCAGCACTTGAGTCATCATGAACACGAAAAAAATCAAAAAGCCCGCTGTTCGCAATGCGTCGCCATGTTGTGATGAACGCATCGAGCCTAAGTCGGAAATCGAACGGCTGAAGCATGATTTGCAGAACTTCCAGCAGCTGTACGATTATGCGCCGATCGGGTGTTTGTCGGTTGGTGTTGATGGCTGTATTGTTGCCTCGAATTTGTCCGGCGCGAACATGCTTGGGCTCAGCCGCGAGCAGGCGATCGGAAGCAATTTCGCCGATCATGTGAGAGAGGCCGATCGAGCGGTTTTTTATGAATTTTTTGACATGATTTCCAAGATCGGTGGTGCGCCGCCGTGTGAGATCGGCCTGAATGTCAGCAAAGGGGAACCGTTTTTTGTAAACATCAACGGAGTGAGGTTTCCGAATGAAGATGTCTGCCATATCACCGCGACGGACATCACCAAGCAGTGTCATGCTCAGGATGAATTGAAGCGCACGCGGGATGAACTGGAATTGAGAATCCAGAAGCGCACCGGCAAGCTTCGCAGTCTTGCACGGGAATTGACTCTGGCCGAGGAACGCGAGCGGCGGCGGATCGCCGGCTTGCTGCACGACAACCTGCAGCAGCTATTGGTCGCGGTTTTGCTCAATATCGGCGCGACCAAAGCCAAGAACTACAGTCGCGGTGTTTTGGAGGAGTTGGAAAGCATCGAGCGCATGACCAAGGAATGTGTTGGTATCACCCGCTCGCTGTCTGCGGAGTTGAGCCCATTGGTGTTGCATCAATGCGGTTTGGCTGCAGGCTTTGGCTGGTTGCATGATTGGTTCAACGAAAAGTATGGATTTGATCTCGAGGTCCTGGTGGATGACTCGCTCGAACCGGATGATGATGTCAGCATCACACTGTTCCAGTGTGTGAGGGAAATCGTTTTCAATGCGGTCAAGCACTCGGGGGTCAAATCCGGGCGCCTGATGATGTTTCGCGACAACGATGACTTTGTGAACCTTTCGATCAAGGACGAGGGGCAGGGTTTTGATGTCACGGCCCTTTGTCTGCAGGATGTATGGAAGGATGGATTCGGTTTGTTTAGTGTGCGCGAGCGGGTGGAGTTGTTGGGTGGTGTGATGTTGATCGAGTCGGCCCCGGGGCTGGGAACATGTTTCACGCTGCGTTTCCCTGCGAGGGCCATCAATTGTCATGGCAGTTGCAGTGATGGACAGTCCCTCGAGAAGGCGAGCAGCGGCAAAAGGGTCTCGGATGTGCGGCGCGATGAGGTAGCTGCGGCAAGGGTGCCCATGCAAATTTCGCGCATCAGCGAGGGTGGTCTGCCGCGCTTTCGTGTGGTGCTGGCCGATGATCATTCGATGGTGCGGCAGGGTCTGGTGCGGGTCTTTCTCGATGAAGCGGACTTTGAGGTCGTGGGCGAGGCGGCCGATGGCAAAGAGGCCCTCGAGTTGGCCCGCGAGCTGCATCCTGACGTCATCGTGATGGATTTGCAGATGCCGGTGATGTCGGGCTTGGAGGCGACGCGTGTGATCCGCAAGGAGCTGCCGGGGGTGCAAGTGATCGGGCTTTCAATGGATGCCAACAAGGAATCCCGCCGATCCTTGCTGCGGGCCGGGGCGCTGGATCTGCTGCACAAAGGTGGCTCGGCGGAGGATTTGATCCAGCGGGTCCGAGTGCATTTGGCGGCAAAAGCCTGAGCGGCTGGCTGTTGAAAGCGCTTGCACATCGGCGGATCCGAGCCTACTGGCACGCGCATGGCACTTGAAACCACGCTGATTCTTTTCAAACCCGACGCGATTGAGAAAAACCTGACCGGCAAGGTTCTTGCCCGATTCCAGGACGCAGGATTCGTGATTCGCGGCATCAAGATGATGCAGCTCGACGATGCGATCCTGCGCGAGCACTACTCGCATGTCGCGGACAAGCCGTTTTTTCCCGAGATCGTTGCATTCATGAGCCGCACGCCGGTGATCGCACTGGCGCTTGAGGGTGAGGATGTGATCAACCGCGTGCGCGATTTGCTCGGGCCGACAAATTCCAAGGCCGCGCCAGCGGGCACGATCCGCGGTGACTTCGGCGAGGACATGATGACCAATGTGTGCCATGCCTCCGATTCGCCCGAGGCCGCTGCTGCCGAGCTCAAGCGCTTCTTCAAGGCCGGCGAGATCTTTGCCTTCTGATGTCGATGCGCCGTGAGCGCTTGTGTCATTGGGCATGCGTGTTAGTTTGCGCGCATGTGGTTTCATGTGCCGGATGCCGACGCCTGGGGGCGTTGGGTGATCTTGGTGTTGTTCTATGCGGTGGGCGTGTTGCACATGGTGCATGCGCTGATGCATGTGCGCACCTCGCAGGGCGCGATCGCGTGGGTGCTGTCCTTGCTGATGGTGCCGTTCGTGGCGATACCGCTTTATTGGTTGCTTGGTCGCAGGCGTTTTTCCCGCGAGATCGGTGGTCGGCGCGCGAAGGACAGCCGACTTGCGGCCTTGGCGGTCGGCATGATGGAGCGACTGCGGCGCTACGAGGTCGACATCCCCGACGATGATGCCTTTGAGCGTGCTGCGAGAATTCTCGGTGGCCTGCCCTTCACGCGCGGCAACCGTCTCGAGTTGCTCATCGATGGCGAGGAAACTTTCGACAACATTTTTGAAACGATCCGCTCGGCGAAAAGGAACCTGTGCGTGAATTTCTTCATCGTGAAGAGCGACAGCCTCGGGAATCGCTTTCAGCAGGCATTGATCGAGCGTGCGCGCGCGGGCGTGAGGGTGTTTTTTCTCTTCGATGAATTTGGTTCCTACAAACTGCCGCGACGTTACCTGCGCGAGTTGAAGGCGGCCGGCGTCGAGTGCCATTCGTTTGGGGTCAACCGCTTTTGGTGGTCGCGCTTGCAGCTCAACTTCCGCAACCACCGCAAGATTGTTCTCGCGGATGGCGAGGTGGCACTGATTGGCGGGCTCAATGTCGGCGACGAGTACCTCGGGCGTGATGCGCGCTTCGGCGGTTGGCGCGACACGCATTTGGCGATGCGCGGTCCGGTGGTGCAGGCGGTGCAGTTGGTGTTTTTGGAGGACTGGTTTTGGGCATCCAACTCCATGCCGGAGCTTGATTGGGAAACGCGGCTCGAGCAGACCGATCAGATTGCGGCGGTGATCCCGACCGGTCCGGCGGATCCTGCGGATTCTTGGCAGTTGGTGGTGGCGGAGGCGGCCAACACCTCGCGGCAGAGGCTGTGGATTGCATCGCCGTATTTTGTGCCCGACGAGGGTGTGCTTACGGCATTGCAGGCGGCCGCGATCCGTGGTGTGGATGTGCGCATTCTTATTCCCGAGCGCGCAGATCACTTGCTGGTGTGGCTCTCGGCATTTTCGTACTTCGAGGAATCGATCCCGTATGGGGTGAGGATATTCCGCTACCAGCGCGGGTTTCTTCACCAGAAGGTCATGCTCATCGATCACCGGCTGGCGGCCGTTGGCAGCGCGAATCTCGATAACCGTTCGTTCCGCCTCAACTTCGAGATCACCGGGTTTTCGCCCGATGCGGCGTTTGTCGACGAGGTGGCGCGGATGCTGGAGGCGGATTTTGAGGCGAGCGTGGAGGCGCGGGTCGAGGATTTTTCGGCCAAGTCCTTTTTGTTTCGTGCCGCTTGCCGTGTTTCGAGGTTGATGGCTCCGATTCAGTAATGTTTTCGGATACGATGACTATGGGCATGGAATGAACTTGCTAGCAACCGATTGTGACGTTAATGACATATTCAACCCGTTGGTTTGCATCAACGCGCCATCTTGCATGAAATTGGTGAAGCTCCTCAGCCCGGATCAGATTGTCGCCGACCTTGAGGCGATCGAGCACTGGGGCGCGATCACCGAGCTCGTAGACAGGCTTGTGACGTGCGGTCTGCTTGCGGTGCGCGAGCGCGAGGCGACGCTTGAGGCGCTGAGGGCGCGTGAGCAATTGGTCAGCACCGGCATCGGCGGTGGGGTGGCGATCCCCCATGCGTTCTCTGACGAGCTGGAAAAGGTGGTGGCGGTCTTGGGTCGCTCGAAGGCGGGCATCGATTTCGAGGCCGTGGACCAGGCGCCGGTGCATGTGATCGTTCTCTTTGTGGTGCCGCGCAAGGACTACCAGCTCCACCTAAAGACGCTTGCCGCCATTGCCAAGATGTTCAACGACCAGGACATCAGTCGGCGGATCCTTGAAGCAAATGGCTGCGATGAAATCCTTGCCATTTTGGGCTCAAAGTCGTCCCGTGTGGAGCCGCCCCCATCCTAGGGCGGATTTCCGTTTCCCCCAGATCACATGACGATTCTTCAGCAGCTTGAGTCGCGGCTCGCCGCGGCATTGAACACGACACTTGGCGAGCCGGTCACCGCGAGCGTGTCGGCGGCAGCGGACCTGCGCTTTGGCGATTATCAAAGCAACGCCGCGATGGTCCTTGCCAAACAACGGGGCAAGAACCCGCGCGCGTTGGCCCAGGAAATTATCGGCCACCTCGATCTGGCGGGCATGGCCACCGCCGACATTGCCGGGCCGGGATTCATCAACTTCCGTATTTTGCCGGAAGCCTTCGCCGCGAGGGCCAAGTCCTTGCTCAAGGACGAGCGATTGGGCGCGCCCGACATCGGCGCGGGCCGCACGGTGGTGGTGGATTTCTCCGCGCCGAATGTCGCCAAGCCGATGCATGTCGGCCACATCCGCTCGACGATCATTGGCGACTCGCTTTGCCGCATCGCGCGTTTCCTTGGCTACAAGGTCATTGCCGACAACCACATCGGCGACTGGGGCACGCAGTTTGGAATGATCCTTCACGGATGGAAAACGCTGCTCAACAAGGCCGCGCTCGAAGCCGATCCGATCGACGAGTTGCTGCGCGTTTATCGCGAGATCAATGCGGCGACCAAAGACGACCCCGCGGTGCTCGAGACCTGCAAGAGCGAGCTTGTGAAGCTCCAGGCGGGTGACCCGGAGAATCTTGAAATCTGGCAGCAGTGCATCGATGTCTCCAAGCGCGGACTTCAGCGGATCTATGACACGCTCGATGTGAAATTCGATTACTGGCTTGGCGAGAGTTATTACAACGATCGGCTCGCCGGCTTGGTCGACGAATTTCTTGCCAAGGGCATTGCGCGCGAGAGCAACGGGGCGGTTTGCATATTTTCCGACGGCAGTTGCAAGCGTGAGGACGATCCTTTCATGGTGCATCGCGAGGAGGGATGGACCGACAACCCGGCGATCATCCGCAAGGCCGATGGCGGATTCCTGTACGCGACCACCGACCTCGCAACGATCCGTTTCCGCATCGACGAGTGGAAGGCCGATCAGATTTGGTATGTTGTCGGCGTACCGCAGCAGTTGCACTTTCGCCAAATTTTTGCCGCCGCACAACGCTGGGGCGCAACGGTTGACTTCCGCCATGTGGCATTCGGTTCGATCCTTGGCGAGGACCGCAAGCTCATGAAGACCCGCACGGGTGACAATGTGCAGCTCACCGACGTGCTCACCGAAGCGGTTGAGCGCGCGGCGAGACTGATCGGCGAAAAGAACCCCGATCTCGGGGGGCAGGAGGCGGCCGAGATCGCATCGATCGTGGGCATTGGCGCGGTGAAGTTTGCCGAGCTTTCGCAGAACCGCCTCACCGACTATGTGTTCGCGTGGGACCGCATGCTTGCCTTGCAGGGCGACACGGCGCCGTATTTGCAGTATTCTTCGGTGCGTGTGCGTTCGATTTTTCGCAAGCTCGACACCGCCTTTGATGCTGCTTCCGCCGAGATCGTGTTGTGCGAAAACGAGGAGATCCACCTCGCGAGGTTGCATGCGCGGTTTGGCGAAGTCCTGCCGGCGGTGCTCGAGGACTTCCGCCCGAACCTGCTGGCCAACTACCTGCTCGAGCTGGCGCGCGCGTTCCACTCGTTCTTCGAAGCCTGCCCGGTGCTCAAGTCCGAGGAACCGGTCCGCTCGAGCCGACTTGCCCTTTGCGAGCTTACGGGTAGGATACTCGCTTCAGGTCTTGGCTTGCTTGGCATTCGTTGCCCTGAAAGAATGTGACCTTTCAGTCGGCTGAGAAAAACCATCTCAAACTCTCCAAACCCGCATCGACTTCCATGCCTCCGTTTTTTGTCATTGGTCACAAGAATCCCGACACCGACGCGATCTGCTCGGCGATCGGATACGCAGCACTGCTCCGCGCTTCGGGCGAAGAGACCAGCGCGACCGCCGCGCGATGCGGGGAAATTTCCCAACGCACAAAATGGGTGCTAGAGAAGGCGAAGCTCGAACTGCCGCTCTTGCTCACCGATGTGCGCACCAACGCCGGCATGATCAGCCGCCGCGAAGTGATCAAGGTCTCGACCGTCGACACATTCCTCACCGCTTACCGTCGCATGCTTGGCGCGCAGGTGCGCTGCGTGCCGGTCGAGGACGAGGAAGGAAACCTATGCGGGATTTTGCGTTACTTTGATTTGCTGCGCTTGCTTTTGCCGGCGGATACCGAAGGCCTCAGCGTGCGTACCGTGCATGCCTCGCTCGCGCACCTTGCGGAGACGCTCAAGGCCGAGAGCCTAGGATCGCAAGAGCCGCTCTCGACGCTAGAGGAGGACCTCATCCTGCTGGTCGGCGCATCATCCCAAGGCACAGTCGAGAAGCGTTTGATCCAGGCCAAGAAGGACGGAAACATTGGAAAGTTTTTGGTGATCTGCGGCGATCGTCCGATCGTCCAGCGTTATGCCATCGACCACGGCGCGCGGGCCTTGCTCGTCACCGGTGGCAATCCGGTTTCGCCGGAGATCGGGCAGTTTGCCGCATCGCGCGGAGTCTTTGTGCTGCGCTGCGATCAGGACACGGCGAGTGCTTCAACGCTGATCCGTTGCTCGCGCACGGTGCGCCATGTGATGGAAACAAAATTTGAAACCATCCAACCAGGCGAACCGGTTTCGCGTTTGCGCAAACGCCTTGCTTCAACCGATCAGGATCTGTTTCCGGTGGTGGATCCCGCTTCGGGAAAAATGACAGGCGTGCTTTCGAAATCCGACCTCGTCGACCCGCCGCGCATCCGCCTCGCGTTGGTCGATCACAACGAGTACGCGCAAGCGGTCAATGGCGTCGAGGAAGCGGAGATTACCGAGGTCATCGACCACCACCGTTTGGCCGGCGACTTGGTTTCGCGCGAGCCGATCCGCTATCTCAACGAGCCGGTTGGCTCGACCTGCACGCTGGTCGGCCGCAAGTATTTTCACCGCGGGCTGCAGCCTGCTCCCGGTGTGGCGATGTGCCTGTGCGCGGGGATTGTTTCCGACACGCTGTGCCTTACTTCGCCGACGACAACCACGCTCGATCGCGAAATGCTCACTTGGTTGAGCGGTGTCGCGGGGGTGGATCCGGCAAAGTTCACCGAAGAATTCTTCGCGCAGGGTTCGCTCATCGCCAACGGCTCGCCAGAGGAAATTCTCAATGCCGACCGCAAGGAGTTTGTCGAGCAAGGCCTCACCGTGAGCATCTCGCAGGTCGAGGAGCGCGACTTGCACGGCTTTGCCGCAAGGCGCGAAGAGCTCGAGCAAGTGCTCAGGCGATTGCAGGAATCCCGCGGCTACGATCTCGCTGTGATGGCCGTCACCGATGTCGCTTTGCATCACAGCATGATTCTTGCGGTGGGGCGCGAGGCGACGCTCGCCAAGCTGCCCTTCGAGCGGATCGACGATGCGCTGTTCCATGCGCCCGGCGTCGTGAGTCGCAAGCGCCAGATTTTCCCGGCGGTTTGCGAAGCGATCCAGCATTCGCGTTAGGGCTTCATCGTTCGATAGTCGCGCGCCTTGCCGCGTAGACCTGCTTCAAGCCTTCGGCAAGTGCATCGGCGTATTCGCGGATGATCGAAACGCGCGGAGTTCCGTTCACATCGCGGGTGCCGTCGTAATCGCCGAGCTTGATGCGTGCGTGGTCGGTGATGGAATTCATCACATAGGGTTCCATGAAAATCACCGGGCACTGATAAAGCCGGTTGGCCAAAAGATTGCGAGCCCAGAGGTAGGGATGACCATTCACCGGCAGCACGTTGCTCGCGCCTACCGGATAAGTATACGGCGGCAATCCGCTTATGCGCGCAAACACATTGGCGACACTCATACCGATCGAAGTTTCTTCCTCGTGAGTACGACTCAGCAGCTTGTCGATCATCGCAAAACGATGATCCGCGAGGCGGAGTTCTTCGTCCGAGTAGGCGCCATTGAGCAGAATGTGAAAATGGCTGCGATCGACGAGTCTTGGTTGATTCGGGTCGCCCCATGCCTCGGCATTGAAATGCAGGCAGAGCACGAGATCGGGCTTGATGGATTGGTTGACGAGATCCGCGCGCGCGTGGATTTCCGCCGTGCGGTAGAACAGTCGCTCGGCGAGTTTGCGCAGCGCGATGGGTGAATCGGGCGCGGCGGAATTTTCATTCGCTTGGCGTGCGGTTTCGATCAATCCCTCGGGCCGCCATTGCGTCACGGGCTCGGCCTTTTCGCGGACGAGTGAAACGCGCGCGCCGAGCGATTCGAGTTGTGGCCTCAAGCGCTTGGCGACCTGTAGCGTGAGATCGCCTTCGCGCACGGCATGACCATCGCCGGCGTCGAAACTGCGTTCTTCGATGCTCGCCCATTTGCCGCCAATGTGTCCCGGGTCGATGGCGATGTGCAGACCATCAAGCGGTTTGCCTGCGGCGGCCGGCGGCAACTCTTCCGGCACTCGCCACCAACGCGCGGGTGCTTTGGCGGAGCCTTCATTCGCAAATCGCAGCACAAAGACCTCGGCGTTTTCGCCGTCGGCCGTGCGGATGCGGACTTCATTTTCGCCGATGTCCATAAACTCGCGCCAGCTGCCGCCGGTCACAAAAACAGTGGTGAGCAAGCGTTCGAATTCTCGACGCGTGATTGTGCCCTGCTGCGCTTCAAGCGATTTCCAATCGGGCACGCGTCCCAAGGTCGAAAGGGTGGTGGGCTTTGCCGTTCGCTGCGGTAAGACATTTTCTTGTGAACGATTTTGCCACCACAGCCACAAGCCCGCCGCCAAAAGCAGTGGAATCAGCAGAGCCGTCGATCGCTTGAGCATGGGGATCATGAATGAAATTGGTTTGTCGTTTGGTGGCGGACCATCAATGCTCGTCAGGAAGTCTGCCCACCATCCTGAAATTCAACATGGCCACCATCCGCATTCTGTTTCTTGGCGACATCGTCGGTGAACCCGGCAGAAAGGCCGTGATCGAGCAGCTTCCGATTCTCAAGCAAACGGAATCGCTCGATTTCATCATCGTCAACGGCGAAAATGCCGCCGGCGGAAAAGGCATCACGCCGAAAATCGCAATCGACCTGTTGCGCGCCGGAGCGGCGGTGATCACCACCGGCGACCATGTTTGGGACCAGCAGGACATTGTGCCCTATTTCCCGACCGAACCCCGGCTCTTGCGGCCGATCAACTACCCGGGCGGCACCCCCGGCAATGGCAGCGTTGTGCTCGAATGCGCCAAGGGCCGCGTCGCCGTGATGCAGGCTCAGGGCCGCACTTTCATGCAGCCAGCCCTCGAAAACCCCTTCATCGCCCTGGAAAACGAGGCATTGAGGCTGCGCGAGACCGGCATCGGGCCAATCATCGTCGATTTCCACGCCGAAACGACCAGCGAGAAAATCGCCATGGGCCGCCACCTCGATGGCAAGGTGACCGCCGTGCTCGGCACCCACACCCATGTGCAGACGGCCGATGAAACGATTTTTCCCGGCGGAACCGGCTTCCTGACCGATGCCGGAATGTGCGGACCCGAGGATTCGGTGCTCGGCCGAACCGTCGATTCGGTCGTCTGGCGCTTCAAAACCGGCATGCCCACGCGCTTCCCGATCGCCAAGGGCAGGGTGCGGCTTTGTGGTGCGATCGTCGACGTCGATAGCGAAACCGGCACCTGCCTCAAGATCCGAAGGCTGTCATTTCAGGCTTCCGAATGATCGGATTCCCCGCTCTGAGCCTCGTTTTTGGAGGAATCCCAACAATTTTTCTTTTCACGGAGTTTTTTTTTGACAGAGTGGTCGGCTTTGTTAAGGTCCGCCCGCTCTTCCCCAAAACCTGCCCGGGGTACCGCGTTCTGCCTCGTCAATCGAGACGGCCGCGGTGTTTTTGTCGGGTCCAAGGAAGCCGGCATCAACATCGCTCGCGTAGCTCAGGGGTAGAGCGCATCCTTGGTAAGGATGAGGTCGGGGGTTCAATTCCCCCCGCGAGCTCCAGGGCGATCACGAAATCATCTCAATAAAACAACAACACCATGGCTAAAGAAGCATTCCAGCGCAACAAGCCCCACGTCAACATCGGCACCATCGGCCACGTTGACCACGGCAAAACCACCCTTACCGCCGCGATCACCAACACGCTCGCCGAGAAGGGTATGGCCCAGGCCAAAAACTATGCGGACATCGACGCTGCTCCCGAAGAACGCGAGCGCGGCATCACGATCAACACCGCACACGTCGAGTACGAAACCGCCAAGCGCCACTACGCACACGTGGACTGCCCCGGTCACGCCGACTACGTGAAGAACATGATCACCGGCGCCGCCCAGATGGACGGTGCGATCCTCGTGGTCTCCGCCGCCGACGGCCCAATGCCGCAAACCCGCGAGCACATCCTCCTTGCCCGCCAGGTCGGCGTTCCCGCCCTCGTGGTCTTCATGAACAAGGTTGACCTCGTCGATGACGCCGAGCTCCTCGACCTTGTTGAAATGGAAGTGCGCGACCTTCTCTCCTCCTACGAATTCCCGGGTGACGACATCCCGATCGTCAAGGGCTCTGCCAAGGCCGCCCTCGACGGCGACGCCGCCCAGAAGGAAAACATCATGAAGCTCATGGATGCCGTGGATTCCTACATCCCCGAGCCAGAGCGCCCGATCGACAAGACCTTCCTCATGCCGATCGAAGACGTGTTCTCGATCGAAGGTCGTGGTACCGTCTGTACCGGCCGTGTCGAACGCGGTATCGTCAAGAAGATGGAAGAAGTGGAAATCGTCGGTATCCGCGATACCCAGAAGACCACCGTCACCGACATCGAAATGTTCCGCAAGCTGCTCGACGAAGGTCGCGCCGGCGACAACGTGGGTCTCCTCCTCCGCGGTCTCAAGAAGACCGATGTCGAGCGCGGCCAAGTCATCGCCAAGCCCGGCACCGTCAAGGGTCACACGAACTTCAAGTCGGAGATCTACGTTCTTTCGAAAGAAGAAGGCGGCCGCCACACCCCGTTCTTCTCGAACTACCGTCCGCAGTTCTATTTCCGCACCACCGACGTCACCGGCAGCATCAAGCTTCCGGATGGAGTTGAAATGGTGATGCCTGGTGATAATGTGAACCTGGAAGTCGAGCTCATCACTCCGATCGCCATGGAACCGACCATGCGTTTCGCCATCCGCGAAGGTGGCCGCACCGTCGGCGCCGGCCGCGTGGGTGAGATCCTCAAATAATCATCCTCAATCAATACCGGCTCCCGCTCCCCTCCCGGAGCGACGGGTCGGCCCCCACGAATCCCGGGGCACTTCGCGAAAAACGGAGTGCCCCCGATTCGCCTCAAAACGGCAGTAGTTCAATTGGTAGAGCATCGGTCTCCAAAACCGAGTGTTGGGGGTTCGAGTCCCTCCTGCCGTGCCACCCCATCGATCTCACGACCTTCCACAAACATTCATGCAGTTTCTCGAGCACTTCAAAATTGGCGGCAGCTGGATTTCCTCCGGCATCCTTTACGCCTTGCTCGCCATCGTCCTTGTCGCCGTCGTGCTCAAATGGGCCTCGCTCACGGCATTCATTTCCGAAGTGAAAGGCGAACTGCGCAAGGCCAGCTGGCCTTGGGAGTCCGACCCGAAGATCAAGGGTTTTAAGAAATATAAGGAACTCATCGATTCCACCATCGTGGTCCTCATCGCGATGATCCTACTGGCCGCCTTTGTGCAGCTCTGGGACTTCGTTCACATCCTCATCGTCGGTTTTTTCACCAACCTCGGCCGCTGAGCCCGGTTGCCCGACCCATCAATTTTCCCACATCATGTCCGAAAACAAATCCTTCCGCGACCAGTGGTACGTTGTCCAGGTGCTCTCCGGCCAGGAGGGCAAGGTGCGCGACCGCATCCTGCGCAACGCCCAGGCCGAAGACATGGCCGACTCGATCCGCGAGGTCCTCGTCCCGACTGAAATGGTCTCGGAAGTCCGCGGCGGCAAAAAGACCGAAACCCGCAAAAAGTTTTTTCCGGGCTACATCATCGTCAACATGAACCTCACCACCGAAGATGGCCAACTCGTCGAGAAGACTTGGTTTTTCATCAAGGAAACCGAGGGCGTAATCGGCTTTGCCGGCACCAAAGACCGACCCACGCCCATGCGCCCGCGCGAGGTCGATGCCATGCTTTCGCAAATCAAGGAGCGCGGCGAAAGCGTCCGCCCGGCGATCAGTTTCGAAGTGGGCGATACCGTCAAGGTCGCCGACGGACCCTTCCAGAATCAAAGCGGCATTGTCGAGGAAATCGACCCCGAGCGCGGCAAGCTACGCGTGTCGGTCACGATCTTCGGCCGCAGCACCCCGGTCGAGCTCGAGTACTGGCAAGTCGAGCGCGAATGATATTTTTCTGGACTCTCTGCCCCCAAGCACCCACTCACCCCTCTCCCTAAAGCAACCACCCCCTCACCATGGCCAAGGAAGTAACCAAAATCATCAAGCTCCAGATCAACGCCGGCGCCGCCAACCCCTCACCGCCGGTCGGTCCAGCGCTCGGTCAGGCAGGCGTCAACATCATGGCATTCTGCAAGGAGTTCAACGCCGCCACCCAAAGCCAGTCCGGGGATGTCCTTCCGGTCGTGATCTCGGTCTACAAGGACAAGTCCTTCACTTTCGTCACCAAGCGTCCGCCTGCCGGCAACCTGCTCAAGAAAGCCGCCGGCCTCGCCTCGGGATCGAAGGAAGCCAACAAGACCAAGGTCGGTAAAATCACCAAAGCCCAGCTCATGGATGTGGTGAAAATCAAAATGCCCGACCTCAACACCAAGGACCCTGAAGCCGCCGCCCGCATCCTTGCCGGCACCGCACGCCAGATGGGCCTCGAAATCGAAGGCATGTAAGCAATCTCCGCCGCCGTTTCCCGCAAGGGGGCGACGGCAACCGCAGGAGGGTCCCGTCAATGAAGGATCCGATCGAACTGCCAACCCCAAGAACCATGGCCAAACAACGCAGCAAACGATACAAACAGGCAGCCGCCCTCGTACAGGCCGGCAAGTCCTACTCGCTCACCGATGCGATCAGCACGGTGAAACAATTCCCGGCACCGAAGTTCACGCCGACCGTCACTCTCTCGTTCCGCCTCGGTGTGGATCCGCGCAAGAGCGACCAGATGGTTCGTGGCTCGGTTTCGCTCCCGCACGGCACCGGCAAGAACGTCCGCGTCGCCGTCTTCGCCCAAGGCGCCGCCGCCGAAGCCGCCATCGCCGCCGGTGCGGAACATGTCGGTTACGATGACCTCATCAAGAAGGTTCTCGACGGTTTCACCGATTTCGACTCCGCCATCGCCACTCCCGATGCGATGACCGAAGTCCGCAAGATTGCCCGCGTGCTTGGTCCCCGCGGCCTCATGCCCAACCCGAAGACCGGCACCGTCACCGACGACACCGCCAAGGCAGTGCGCGAAGTCAAGGCCGGTCGCATCGACTTCAAACTCGACAAGAACGGCAATGTCTCGGGCTCGATCGGCAAAGCCGGTTTCGAACCCCAGCAACTTGAGGAAAACGCCCGCGCCTTCGTCGATAGCGTGGTGCGCGCCAAACCTGCTTCCGCCAAAGGCAACTACATCCAGGCCGTGACCCTCGCCGCCTCGATGCTGCCCGGCATCCCGCTGGAAGCCTCCACCTACACCAAAGCCTCGGCCTGAACCGGTAACGCCACACGAAAATGAATCCCGACAAGAAAATCATCATCGACAGCCTGCTGGATCGCGTCAACGCATCGCCTTACCTGATCGTCATCGATTACACCGGCCTCACCGTCCAGGAGTTCACCGAGCTTCGCAACCGCCTCGACTCGAGCGGTGCCCGTTGCACGGTCGCCAAGAACAGCTACATGCGCAAGGCGCTCGCCGAAGCGGGTCTGCCCGACATCGGCAACGACCTCGTTGGCCAGACGGCATTCGTCATGGGCGAAAGCGAAGTCTTCGCCGCCGCCAAGGCGATCAAGAACTTTGAAAAGGAATTTAAGAAGCCCGAGATGAAAGTCGGCCTTCTTGGCAATGCCGTGCTCGACGGTGAGAAACTCAAGGCCATCGCCGACATCCCGTCGCGCGAGTCGGTCCTCTCGCAACTGCTCGGCACGATCCTCGAGCCGGCCTCGCGCATCGCTCGCGTGGTCCAAGCGAAATACAATCCCGATGGAGACAGCGCTCCTTCGTCCGAACCCGCAGCGGCAAGCGCCGAAGCACCTGCGGCCACCGCAACCGAAGAACCCGCTGCCGCCGAATAAACAATCTGAACTGAAGGCGTTGGCGACTCCCGCCGCCGCCCGAACACACAATGGTTCCTCGTCGGAGCGGCGGCCGCCGCACTGAAATCCCCGAAGGCTTCGGGGGCGACGATACCGAACTGGAGAAACAAACAAAATGGCAAACATAGACACACTCGTAGAAGAACTCGGCAAGCTCACCGTTCTGGAAGCTGTCGACCTCGTTAAGAAACTGGAAGAAACCTGGGGCGTTTCCGCCGCCGCACCGGTTGCCATGGTGGCCGGACCTGCTGCCGGACCTGCCGAGGCCGCCGAAGAGAAGACCGACTTCGATGTCGTCGTCACCGACGCCGGAGCCAACAAGATCGCCGTCATCAAAGCGGTGCGCGAAGTGGCCCCCGGACTTGGTCTCGCCGATGCGAAGAAGCTCGTCGAAAGCACCCCCGCAAAGATCCTCGAAGGCGCTGCCAAGGACGCTGCGGAAGCTGCCAAGAAGAAGCTCGAAGAGGCCGGCGCCAAGGTCGAACTCAAGTAATCAAACACGGATTTTTCCCGGGGCGGAGCCACTCCGCTCCGGGAACTTTCCCTCACCGGAACCGACGCGAGATTCCAATGCAAACCCGGGCTTTCGCGCCGATTCCGATCCACTCTCCCATCAACTGAAATTCAACCGCCTGAGACCGTTCGCGGCTCGGGCTCAACTTGTCATCCGAACCCCCAAACACTGCCATGGCCGACCGTCTCTATTTCGGAAAATTTGAAGAGGTAATCGAACCTCCCAACCTCATCGAAGTCCAAAGCCGCTCGTATGACGAATTCCTCCAGAAGGACGTTGCCCCGAGCGAGCGCAGCGACACCGGCCTCCAAGCGGTTTTTCGCGAGGTGTTTCCAATCAAGAGCTACGATGAGGCAATCGAACTCGATTTCGTAACCTACGACATCGAGGACCCGAAAATCACTTCGCTCGACTCGCTGCGCAATGGCGAGAGCTTCAGCGCCGCGCTCTATGTGACCTTCAAGCTCAAGGACGAGACCGGCAACAAAAAGGAACGCGTCTACATGGGTGAGCTGCCGATGATGACCCGCCGCGGCACCTTCATCATCAACGGCGCCGAGCGCGTCATCGTTTCCCAACTTCACCGCTCGCCCGGCATCTGCTTCGAAACATCGCAGCACCTCAACGGCAAGTTGCTTCACTCGTTCCGCATCATCCCCGACCGCGGATCATGGCTCGAAGTGCAGTTCGACACCAACGACCTGCTTTACGTTTATCTCGATCGCCGTCGCCGCCGCCGCAAGTTCCTTGCGACGACTTTCCTGCGCGTGCTCGGCTATCCGACCGACCGCGACATCGTCACCCATTTCTATACGCTGGAAAATCTCAAGCTCAGCGACAAGATGGACGAAGGCGAACTCGGCCACAAAGTGCCCTTCGAGGACATCCTCGACGGCGAGTTGGTCGTGGCCAAGGCCTACGAGCCGCTCACGATCGGCATCGTGCGCCAGTTGATCGCACTCGGCCACAACAGCGTCGAGGTGATCGACGGTCGTGAGGACGAAATCCTACTCAAGTCGCTCCGCAAAGATCCCGCCAAGGACGAGGAGTCCGCGCTCAAGGACATCTATCGCAAGCTGCGCCCCGGTGATCCGCCGACCGCTGCCAATGCCCGCGCGTTGCTCAAGCGCCTTTTCTTCGATGCGAAGAAATACGACCTCACCCGCGTCGGCCGTTACAAGATCAACCAAAAGCTCGGCATCACCGTCGACTCCGATCAGCGCATCATGGTGCCCGAGGATTTCCTCGCCGCCGTGCGTTACATCCTCAAACTCAAGAAAGGCGACGGCGTCATTGACGACATCGACCACCTTGGCTCGCGCCGCGTGCGTGCGGTCGGTGAGCTTCTTGCCAACCAGTGCCGCGTCGGCCTCGCCCGCACCGAGCGTTTGGTCAAAGAGCGAATGACCCTTTTCGATGTGAACATCGAAGGCATGACGCCGCAAAAACTGATCAACCCGAAGGCGCTCTCCGCCGTCGTCCGCGATTTCTTCGGCCGCAGCCAGCTGTCGCAGTTCATGGACCAGACCAACCCGCTCGCCGAGCTCACCCACAAGCGCCGTCTTTCGGCACTTGGGCCGGGCGGTCTCAACCGCGATCGCGCAGGCTTCGAAGTCCGCGACGTTCATCCATCGCACTACGGCCGTATCTGCCCGATCGAAACACCGGAAGGTCCGAACATCGGTCTGATCAACTCGATGTGTACCTACGCCCGCATCAACGAGTTCGGCTTCATCGAGACGCCTTACCGCAAAGTGCGCAATGGCAAGGTCACCAACGAGATCGAATACCTCACCGCCGACCAAGAGGAAAATTTCCTCATCGCCCAGGCGAACAACCCGATCGACAAAAAAGGCGGATTCCTCACCGAGCGCATCACCGCCCGTGAAAAGGGTGGTGAGTTCATCGAGTCGCTGCCGACCGATGTCCACTACATGGACGTTTCGCCGAAGCAGTTGGTTTCCGTCGCCGCAGGTCTGATTCCTTTCCTTGAGCACGACGACGCGAACCGCGCGCTCATGGGCTCGAACATGCAACGCCAAGGCGTGCCGCTTCTCGTTTCCGAAGCACCGCTCGTCGGCACCGGCCTCGAAGCGAAAGCTGCTCGCGATTCGCGCGCGGTGGTGGTCTCCGAAGCCGACGGCATCGTCGCCGCCGCCACGGCGGAAATCATCGTCACGACCGCCGATGGCAGCATGCCGGTTTCCGAAGAGAAATTCCTCAGCGATCCGGATTCGGTGAAGTCAAATGTTGCCAAAGGCATCATGGCCTACCCGCTGCGCAAATTCATGCGCTCGAACGCCGGCACCTGCATCAACCAGAAGCCGATCGTCAAGAAAGGCCAGAAGATCAAGAAGGGCCAAGTGCTCGCCGACGGACCAAACACCGAAGACGGCGAACTCGCCATCGGCCGCAACGTGCTGGTGGCCTTCATGCCATGGAACGGTTACAACTTCGAGGACGCCATCGTGATCTCCGAAAAAGTCGTGAAAGAGGATGTTTACACCTCGATCCACATTTCGGAATTCGATGTTGCCGCTCGTGATACCAAGCTCGGCCCGGAAGAAATCACTCGCGACATTCCGAATGTCGGCGAAGAAGCTCTCCGCAACCTCGACCACGACGGCATCATCCGCATCGGCGCGGAAGTGAAGCCCGGCGACATCCTCGTCGGCAAGATCACTCCGAAGTCGGAAACGGAACTCGCTCCCGAAGAGCGCCTGCTCCGCGCGATCTTCGGTGAGAAGGCCGCCGATGTGAAGGACACCTCGCTGCGCGTGCCATCCGGTTGCGTCGGCATCGTCCAAGACGTCCGCGTCTCGCAAAGCGGCTTCGCCAAGAAGCGCCAAGAAAAGGTCGATCCGAACGAACTGAAGAAGACGCTCAAGAAGATCAACGACGAGCACAAGAAGAAGGCCGACAAACTCACCGACGACCTCACCGATCGTTTGTCCGACATCCTTCTCAACGAGAAAATTCCGCTCGATGTCGTCAACGCACAGTCCGGCGAAATCATCATCCCCGCGAACCGCAAGATCACCAAGACCCTGCTGCGCAAATTGGCATCGGTGCACGATCACATCGAGATCGACCCATCGCCGATCCGCAACAAGATCCTGGAAATCATCGGTTCATTCGAAAGCCGCTTCCAAGAACTCGACACCGATCGCGAGCGCAGGCTCGATTCGCTCGAGTCCGGTGACGAAGTCGATCCCGGCGTCATCAAGGAAGTGAAGGTCTTCATCGCCGCCAAGCGCAAGCTCTCGGTCGGTGACAAGATGGCCGGTCGCCACGGAAACAAGGGTGTTGTCGCCACGATCGTTCCGGAAGAAGACATGCCCTTCCTTCACGACGGTACGCCCGTCGACATCTGCCTTAACCCGCTCGGCGTGCCTTCGCGGATGAATGTCGGTCAGGTGCTTGAAACCCACCTGGGCGTTGCTGCCAAGGCGCTCGGCTTCAAGGTTGCCACCCCGATTTTCGACGGCATCAAGGAAGAAGTCATTTGGAACTTCATGTCCGAGGCCAAGAAAGTCGACGGTGTCACCATGGTCGGTGGCGGCGAAAACGGCACGGCCCGCCCACGCAAGGCTGGCGAACCTGAAGGCCGCGGATTCACCTGGATCGGCGACGGCAAGGACGGCACCACCGGCGGCAAGTCGACCCTGTACGACGGTCGCACTGGCGAAGCATTCCACAACCCGGTCGTGGTCGGCTACATCTACATGCTCAAACTCGGCCACTTGGTCGCCGACAAGATCCACGCCCGTGCGGTCGGACCCTACTCGCTCGTCACCCAGCAACCGCTCGGAGGCAAGGCGCAGTACGGTGGCCAGCGCTTCGGGGAAATGGAAGTCTGGGCCCTCGAGGCCTACGGCGCCGCCTACACGCTGCAGGAACTTCTCACCGTCAAGTCCGACGATGTCCAAGGCCGCACGCGCATCTACGAGGCGATCGTCAAAGGCGACAACAACCTCGAGGCCGGCACGCCCGAATCCTTCAACGTCCTCATCAAGGAAATGCAGTCCCTCGGCCTCGATGTCCGACCGGGCCGTAAGGGATCGACCCACGGCTCCGGCATGACCGGCGGCTTGGACGATTACTCACTCGATGACCTCACCCTGTAACCTGAGCCCCGCGAACCATAACCCCCAACATTTCCCATCATATGAATGTCGATAGCAATCTTCGCGAACTCTTCGGTGTCGATGAACGCCCCGAAGCCTTTGATCAGGTCTCGATCACCGTGGCGTCTCCGGACATCATCCGCTCTTGGTCCAAGGGCGAGGTGAAAAACCCGGAAACTATCAACTACCGTACCTTCAAGCCGGAAAAAGGCGGACTCTTCTGCGAGCGGATCTTCGGACCGACGCGCGACTGGGAGTGCGCCTGCGGCAAGTACAAGCGCATCAAGCACAAGGGCGTTGTCTGCGACCGTTGCGGCGTCGAAGTGACCCTCAGCCGCGTCCGTCGCGAGCGCATGGGCCACATCGAACTCGCTGTGCCGGTTTCGCACATCTGGTTCTACAAGTGCATGCCGTCGCGCATCGGTCTCATGCTCGACATGAGCGCACGCCAACTCGAGCGCGTGATCTACTATGAAGATTACGTCGTCACCGAGCCCGGCAACACCGCTCTCGAGCTTGGTCAACTGCTCACCGAAAACGAACTGCGCGAAGCCGAAGACACCTATGGCGATGGTTCTTTCAAGGCATCGATGGGTGCCGAAGCGATCCAGGAGTTGCTCAAGCAGCTCGACCTCGCCGCGCTCGCGGTGAAGCTCGAGGAAGAACTCGGCACCACCCGCTCGAAGCAGAACAAGAAGAAGCTCTCGAAGCGTTTGAAAATCTGCCAAGGCTTTGCGGCTTCGAAGTCGCGCCCCGAATGGATGGTGCAAACCGTCCTGCCGGTGATCCCGCCCGACCTTCGTCCGCTCGTTCCGCTCGAAGGTGGCCGCTTTGCGACCTCCGACCTCAACGACCTCTATCGTCGCGTCATCAACCGCAACAACCGCCTCAAGAACCTCCTGCTCCTCAAAACTCCGGAGGTCATCATCCGCAACGAGAAGCGCATGCTTCAGGAAGCGGTCGATGCCTTGTTCGACAACGGCCGCCACGGCCGCGCGGTCACCGGTGCCGGGAATCGTCCGCTCAAGTCGCTCTCCGACATGCTCAAGGGCAAAGGCGGTCGTTTCCGCCAAAACCTTCTCGGCAAGCGCGTCGACTACTCGGGCCGCTCGGTCATCGTCATCGGACCCGACCTCAAGCTTGGCCAGTGCGGTCTTCCCAAGAAGATGGCGCTCACGCTGTTCGAACCCTTCATCATCCGCCGCCTCAAGGAGCTTGGCTACTGCCACACTGTGCGTTCGGCCAAGAAGATGATCGATCGCAAAACAACCGAAGTTTGGGACATCCTTGCGGAAGTTACCAAGGGTCACCCGATTCTTCTCAACCGCGCTCCCACGCTGCACCGCCTTTCGATCCAAGCCTTCGAACCGAAACTCATCGAAGGTGAAGCGATCCGCGTTCACCCGTTGGTTTGTACCGCTTACAACGCCGACTTCGACGGCGACCAAATGGCGGTCCACGTCCCGCTCTCGGTCGAGGCACAGATGGAGTGCCGTCAGTTGATGCTGGCGCCCAACAACATCTTCTCGCCCGCCTCGGGTCGCCCGATCACGGTGCCTTCGCAGGACATCATTCTCGGCACCTACTACCTCACCTGGGCGCCGGTGCGCACCCAGAAGGATCGTGAAAAGGCCGAACACCTGCCGCTTTTCGAAAATTCATCCGAAGTGGAATTCGCCATCGCATCCCGCAAGATCGAATACCATTCGTGGATCCGCATTCGCAACCCCGACCACGGCAAGGACACGGTCTTTGGCTATAAGGGCGAAGAGCTTTCGGACAAGGATCGCAAGGACCTCACTCCGCTCGAAGCCGCGCTTCGCGAAGGCAAGATCATCGAGACCACTCCCGGTCGCGTCCGCTTCAACGAGATCTGGCCGTCCGGCGTTGGTTTCATCAACCACAATGTCGGCAAGAAGCAGATCGGTGAGATCATCTGGCGCTGCTATCAAGTCGCAGGCAAGAAGAAGACCGTCGAAACTCTCGACGAGCTCAAGGTCCTCGGCTTCAAGGAAGCGACCCGCTCCGGCACCTCGATCGGTATCGTCGACATGGTGATCCCCGAAGAAAAGGAAGAGGTCATCAAGAAGGCATACGAAGAAGTCGAGAAGGTCACCAAACAGTACCGCAACGGTGTCATCACCGACGGTGAGCGCTACCAGAAGGTCGTCGACATCTGGACCGGTGCGACCGACACGATTGCCAACGCGCTCTATCGCAAGATCGAGCACAACGACGGCAAAGCAAAGGCATCGCCGCTCTTCATGATGGTCGACTCCGGTGCACGGGGCAACAAGTCGCAGATCAAACAGCTCGGCGGCATGCGCGGCCTCATGGCCAAGCCCTCGGGTGAAATTATCGAGCGTCCGATCATTTCGAACTTCCGCGAAGGTCTCTCGGTGCTCGAGTACTTCATCTCGACCCACGGCGCCCGCAAGGGTCTCTCCGATACCGCGCTCAAGACCGCCGACTCGGGATACATGACCCGCAAGCTGGTCGACGTCGCCCAGGATGTGATCATCACCGGTCAGGACTGCGGCACCGCCAACGGCATCTATGTTTCCGCGATCTATGACGGCGACGAAGAAACCGCCTCGCTTGCGACCCGCATCTACGGCCGCGTTTCTTGCGAGCAAATCAAGGACTCAGTCACTGGCGAGGTCATCCTCGATGTCGATGATGTCATCAACGAAGTGCAGGCCAAAGCGGTCGAGCGCATCGGTGTGCAGAAACTCAAGATTCGCTCGGTGCTTACCTGCGAATCCGATCGCGGATGCTGCGCAAACTGCTACGGCCTCAACCTTGCTACCGGCCTGCCGGTGAAGATCGGCGAAGCGGTCGGCATCATTGCCGCCCAGTCGATCGGCGAGCCCGGCACGCAGCTCACCATGCGTACCTTCCACGTCGGTGGTGTTGCCGCGGCAACCTTCAAGCAGCCGATCATCAAGACCAAGAACGCCGGACGCCTTGTTTACAAGGACCTCCGCACCGTTCAGGCGGCCGATGGCACCTGGGTCGTTCTCAACAAGAACGGTTCGGTTTCGATCCGCGACAAAGCGGGCCTCGAGCTGGAAAGCCACAACATCGTCATCGGTTCGATCATCTCCGTCAAAGACGGCGAGGATGTGAAGAAGGGAGACACCGTCGTGACATGGGATCCGTACAACGTGCCGATTCTCACCGAAAAAGGCGGTAAGGTTGAGTTCCGCGATATGATCCCCGGCATCACCGTTGCCACCGAGACCGATAAGGAAACCGGCAAGAAGGGCATGGTCGTCACCGAACACAAGGAAGACCTTCACCCGCAAGTGGTCATCATCGACGAGAACACCAAGGAGGTAAAAGCCAGCTATTCGATTCCCGTCGGCGCCCACCTTTCGGTCAAGGAAGGTCAATCGGTCACCGGCGGCATTCAGCTTGCCAAGACTCCCCGCAAGGTGGCCCGCACGAAGGACATCACTGGTGGTCTGCCACGCGTTGCCGAGCTTTTCGAAGCACGCAAACCGAAGGACTCCTGCGTCATTTCCAAAATCGACGGCGAAGTTTCGTTCGGCGCGAATGTGCGCGGCAAGAAGCGCGTGGTCATCACGCACGCCGAAACCGGTGAAACCGTCGACCACCTCGTGCCGATGGGCAAGCATGTCATCGTGACCGATGGCGACAAAGTGAAGCGCGGTGACCAGATCACCGAAGGCCCCGTGTCGCCGGAGGATCTGCTCGAGGCTTGCGGCGCTCAAGAGCTCCAGGAACACTTGGTCAATGAAGTGCAGTCGGTCTATCGCGTCCAAGGCGTGGAGATCAACGACAAGCACATCGAGGTCATCATCCGTCAGATGCTGCGCAAGGTGAAGATCACCGATCCGGGCGATGCTGACCACTACCTTTGGGGTGATCAAGTCGACCGCACCAACTTCAAACGCATCAACGCCGAGATCGTCGCCAACGGTGGCAAGCCGGCCGAAGCGGAGCCTGTGCTGCTTGGCATCACCAAGGCCTCGCTGGAAACCGACTCGTTCATTTCGGCCGCCTCGTTCCAAGACACCACCCGCGTCCTCACCGAAGCGGCGACACTTGGAAAGGTCGACTACCTCAGCGGCTTCAAGGAAAACGTGATCATGGGTCACCTGATCCCTGCCGGCACCGGATTCCCGATCCACCGCGATGCGGAATTCGAATTCACCGTGGAGGAGCCCGAGCCGATCGTTCAGACCGAGGAGTCCATTGAGGACCAAGAGGACATGGCCACGGCCTGATTCGCTCGAATTCGTTCATCAAACCCTCATCCCACCCCCGGCCTGCCAGCGTGCAAGCCGGGGGAGTTTTTTTGGTGGGAAATGCCGCGTGTGCCGGAACTGGGCGCGCGGCGGAAAATCAAACTTTCACTCTTCGACGGCGAGCGTCTCGGGCAATTGACCGGTGGCGCCAATGAGCCGCGGGTTGGCATCCCACGCATCGCGTTGACCGATGATTCGCAGGCCGAGGCGTTTGAAAGTTTCGCTTGGGTTGATCCTGGCTTGACCGGCTTGGCGGAGCTTGTCGTGTGTTTCATCCGGGCGGTAGTCCCAAGCGAAGAGCGGGCAGTTGTCGACCATGTCCTTGCGTGCACCCCAGTTGCGGATTTCGCCAAAGCGCATGTCGGCAATCCATGCGCCTTTGACATGGTCGCGCGCGATCCACCAATCGTTGGAAAACCATCGCAGTGCTTTCACTTCGCGGGCCGCGCCAGAATTTTCCACGACGTGTGCGTCCTTCGGGTAAACGGTCCAGCGCACAGGGGTGTTCTTTGATTCGAACACCGTGCGGTAGCCGATCCAAAGCGAGTCGCCGCAATCGGCAACCGAACGCCAGAGAAGAATGTTGAAAGGGGTGGGGGCTTCCATGCGGCGAATGACCTTTGCATCGCGACGATCGAGGTCGGCATCGAAGCCGGAGGATGCCACAAACTTCATAGCGATGCTAAGCAAGGCATACGCTGAGGCGATGCCAAGGCCCCAGGCGTTGACGCGGCGGCGCTGCGGGAGTTGTTTTTTTGTGCGTAAAAATGCCAGTCGCACCAGCGCGATCAACATCGGCAGGGTGAAGAGCGGATCGACGATGAATAGGTGGTTGAAGCCGATGCGCACATCGGAAAACGGCCAAAACACGAGTGTGCCATAGACCGTGAAGCAATCGATGAGCACATGCGTGCTCCATGCGGCGAAGACAAACCATCCGGCACGCGCGCGGCTGATCTTTTCCTTGCGCCAAAATTTCGCAAGCCATGGCGAGAGGAACCACGCGGCCGCGATCATGAGTAGCAGCGAATGGCTGGGCCCGCGATGCCACCAGAGCTTGGCGGCGGTGTCGAGAAAAGGCGAGAACACGACATCGAGATCGGGCAGCGTTCCGAAGGCCGCGCCCCACGCCAGCGCGCGGTTGCCGAGTTTCTTGCCGAGAAGCCACTCGCCGACGGCGGCGCCCAAAACTGCCTGCGTGATCGAATCCACGACCCAAGCATGGTGGAAATTTGCGCCATGCGAAACCCAAATCGCATCACTCGACTTGACCTTGGCCGAAGCTTGTGCGGATGTTTGGCGCGATGAATGACAACACCCGCCCGTATTCCAGCCTGATGCTTGATGGTCCCGATCGTGCGCCGAGTCGCGCGATGCTTTATGCCGTCGGATTCAAGAAAGAGGATTTCTCCAAGCCGCACATCGGCATTGCCTCGACATGGAGCGAAGTGACGCCGTGCAACATGCACATCGACAAACTTGCGCGCGAGTCATGCAAGGGAGCCGATGCGGCCGGCGGCAAAGGTGTGGTGTTCAACACCATCACCATTTCCGATGGCATTTCGATGGGCACCGAGGGCATGAAATACTCGCTCGTTTCGCGCGAGGTCATCGCCGACTCGATCGAGACGGTGGTCGGCTGCGAGGGCATGGATGGCTTTGTGGCGATTGGCGGCTGCGACAAAAACATGCCGGCCTGTGTGATCGCGATGGCACGGATGAACCGCCCATCGGTGTTTGTTTACGGCGGCACGATTTTGCCGGGTTGCGCGACGCTGAAAGGTGAGAAAAAGGATCTCGATATTGTTTCGGTTTTCGAAGCGGTGGGCAAACACGCCAATGGCGAGTATTCCGATGAAGAACTCGAAACAGTCGAGTCCTGCGCGATTCCCGGCCCCGGTTCCTGCGGCGGCATGTACACCGCCAACACGATGGCCAGCGCGATCGAAGCACTCGGCCTTTCGCTGCCCAACAGCTCGGCCCAAGCAGCGGTGTCCGACGATAAAATGCGCGACTCTTTCGATGCGGGCGCGGCGGTGATGAACCTCATCAATCTCGGCATCAAGCCACGCGACATTCTCACCAGGGAAGCTTTCGAAAATGCCATCACCGTGCTGATCGCACTCGGTGGCTCTACAAACGCAACGCTGCACTTGCCGGCAATGGCGCATGCGGCGGGTGTCGACATCACGCTCGATGACTTCGAGCGCATCGGCAAGCGCGTGCCGGTGCTTGCGGACCTGAAACCTTCCGGCAAATATGTCATGGCCGATCTCGTCCGCATCGGTGGCACTGTGCCCTTGATGAAAATGCTGCTCGATGCTGGGCTGCTGCATGGCGATTGCATGACCGTGACCGGTCGCACCATGCGTGAGAATCTTGAGAAACTCGCCAAGCCCTATCCCGAAGGCCAACAAGTCATCCGTCCGCTCGACAATCCGCTCAAAAAAGACAGCCACCTGCGCGTGCTTTACGGCAACCTCGCCGAGGGTGGAGCGGTCGCAAAAATTTCCGGCAAGGAAGGCGAAGTCTTCACCGGCAACGCGCGTGTCTTCGACTCGGAAGATCTCGCGATGAAGGCGATCCTCGCCAAGGAGATCAACAAAGGCGATGTGATTGTCATCCGCCTCGAAGGACCGAAAGGTGGTCCCGGCATGCGCGAAATGCTCGGACCGACGAGCGCGATCATGGGCCTCGGGCTTGGCAAGGATGTGGCGCTCATCACCGACGGTCGCTTCTCTGGCGGCAGTCACGGTTTTGTCGTGGGCCACATCACACCCGAGGCATTCACCGGCGGCACCATCGGCATCGTGCGCGATGGCGATATAATCACCATCGATGCCGTCAACAACCGCATCGATGTGAAACTTTCCGAATCCGAAATCGCCTCGCGCAAGGCCGCCTGGGTACAGCCGAAGCCACGCTACACGCGCGGCGTGCTGGCAAAGTACGCCAAGCTCGTCGCCACCGCGAGCGAAGGCGCGGTGACGGACAAGTATCTATGAGATCCTGACTGCAAGCCAATGTCAGAGAGCCTCAAATCACTTGCGTCGTTACTCGAAAGATCGGGTTTGACGCCTATGATGGCAGGTGGCTGGGCTGTTAATCATTATGGATTCAGTCGATCGACATTGGATATCGATCTTGTTTACGATAGGTCGAGACGCGACGAGATCATTTCTGTTTTGGCAACGGCCGAATATTATCCGCAACTGGATCTGTCATTTGCTTGTCGCATGCTCCACAAAACGATGGCGATGCCGATACTTGATGTGATTTGGGTGGACTCAAATACCTTTAAAACTCTTCTTGATGAGGCTGAGCCATTTGGAGTCGCTCCAGCGTTGAGGGTGATCTCACTGAAATCCCTGATGTCCATGAAACTGCATGCTTTACATGACGACGAGCCAAGGGAGGGTCGCGATCGCCGTGATATTTTGGAGTTGTTGTCACGACATCCCTACCTGAAAAAATCAAAGGAATTTCACGAGCTTGTCAGACAGCAAGCTCCGAAGTTGTTTTGGCCGCTGCTTGGTGTAGAATCAGACTCATGAAAAAGATTCAATGGCCTGATTTTTCCGGGCATCCGCCTGCGCCAAGGTTGGAAAATGAGGATTTTGCCGAATGGATCATCAATGATTGGATCTCCTTATGTTCGGAGCGTGGCGAAATGACCAAGGAAAAGCTGCTTGCTGATTTCATGAAGAATGAGGGTCGGATGACATCGATGCCGGATTTTTCTTGGCTTCAAAACGGGAAGAAGGAACAGGCCGAGGATTAAGAGAAAGCGAGGAGCGGTTGCTTCGTTTCTCAGGTGTCAGAACCGTGCTATGTCTGAAAAACGCGTGCATCGGCGTGGAAATCATGGTTTCTCGGTTTGAGTGAACGGGCGTGCGGTGCAACTGGATGGCTTGCGGGCGGTGGCGATCTTGGCGATTTGCTGGGATCACTGGCGGCCGGGTGGATGGGCGAGATGGGTGCCGTTCGAGGTGTGCCTGTTTTTTTTCCTGGTGATGACCGGCTACCTGATCACTGGCTCTCTGTTGCGTGAACGTGATCGTGGCGAATCGGGCGGTGTTGCGTGGCGAGGGAAAATGATGTGGGCATATCAGGTGCGGCGTGGCCTGAGAATTTTGGCGCCGTATTATGTGGCGCTGGCAATCGCGTGGTTGGTGGGTGCGCCGGACATGCGTGCGGCGTGGCCATGGTATGCGGGCCATCTTTCCAACATCCACATGGCCTTTCTCGATCAATGGCCTGCCGGAACAAACCACTTTTGGTCCCTCTCAATGCAGCAGCAGTTCTACCTCGCATGGCCACTGGTGATCTGGTGGCTGCCTCGTGGCCTGATCATTCCCGCAGTCTGTGCATTTGCGGCACTTGGTCCAATTTCACGGTTTTTTGGCGATCACATGCTTGCTTGGTGCGCGAGGCCGGAGGTGCTTACGATTTCATGTCTCGATTACTTTGGCGTGGGTGCCTTGATGGCGATCGCGCAATGGCGCGGCATGCTGCTGACGAGTCCGGTCTTGCGGTGGATCTCGAACCTAGCTGTCTTGGCTTACGCGGTGATGTTCACAGCTCATGCCTTTGGCGCGCCGACTTATGGCATGCGTTTTTTGCAGCAGACATTGTTATCGTTGGGGCTCTGCGGATTCATCGCAAGCGGCATCACAGGCTTCCGCGGTCGGCTGGGTAAATGTCTCGAACATCCGGCTTTGCTGCGGATAGGTCAGCTTTCTTATGGGATTTATCTTTTCCACAATCTCGCGCCTTTGGTCGCCGGGAAGTTGATGCCTTTTCTATGGAGCGGAGCCTTTGACGACGGCATCCCTGCTTTGCTCAGGGTGGGCATCTTTGCCGGCCTGACTTGGGGCATGGCGTTGGCCTCATGGCGTTGGATCGAGAATCCATCGCAAAAATTGAGCGCGAAGATGGCATCTCGCCAACAAGGTTAGAGTCTGGTGTTCAAATCTGCAGCCGAAGCCGAGGTGGGGTGCTGGCAATTTGCGTGATGCGGAACCGCCGCGGTACGGCGGCAAGGGTCCGCGCAAAAGCCCGGCGGCTTTCCGTATTGCGGCTGCTTTGGCAGCATGGCAGAAACGCGCTCATGGCACTGATTGATTGCAACTTTTTTTCCGAGGTCCTTGGGCTTTCATGTTCGATGCATGTGATCCTTCCTCAAGCGCCGCGAAATGAAATCGGCCGCACGCGCAAGTAGCCAACGCTTTGCTTGCTGCATGGGAGGTCCGACGATCACAGCATGTGGACGCGCCAGACTTCGATCGAGCGATATGCCGATGAGGCAGGGATTGCGGTGGTGATGCCTGCCGTTGGATTGAGTTGGTACCAGGATATGGCATCCGGTCTCAACTATGGGGCCTTTCTGCGTGAAGAGTTGCCGGAGATTGCCCGTTCCTTTTTCCCGCTGTCGCCACACCGCAAGGACAACTTCATCGCGGGGCTCTCGATAGGTGGCTATGGCGCCTTCCTGATGGCACTCTCGCAGCCTGAAAAATACGCCGCCGCCGCGAGTCTCTCGGGCGTATTGGACATCCATGAACGCGTGCGCAAAAATGTCGATGCCCGCTCCGAGAACATGACTCGGCTCGCTTTTGGCCCGGCTTCAAAAGTTCGCGGCAGCGATGCCGATCTCTTTGCATTGAGCGAAAAACTCCAGCGCTCTGAGCATCGGCCACCGGCTCTCTATGCGTGCTGTGGCACAGCGGATTTCCTCATCGGGGGAAATCGTGAATTTGTCGCGCATGCGAAAAAAATCGGGCTGGCCCTTGAATACGAAGAGCATCCGGGCGCGGATCATGAGTGGGGTTATTGGGATCGGCAAATCCAACGGGTGATCGAATGGTTGCCGGCCAAGGGCGGGAGATGAGGTGGGCTTGAGCGAAGCGTGATTTCGGAACGGGAGGGATTGCATGCGCTGCGCTATGGCCAAGCCAGGGTGGCTCGCGGTGCTTCGTAAGGGGCTCTCATCCTTTATTTAGGTTAGAGCAATCGTTTCCTTGCGAATGCTTTTCCAGATGCTGTCTTTACGTATCGCTCAAAATCGACGGCGGTTTGTTTGCATGGAAAGCCACCATACCAGGCAATTTTCCAAGGGAGAAAAGGTTGGGTGGAGATGTTTCATCCGGCATTGTGAACGGTGAGACGCTTTTTGAGATTTGAAGTGCTGCCGTAGTAGAATCTCTCCGGGTGTGATATTGACTGGAGGATGTATGCGTAATGCATTTGCTCAGAATGCTGAGTGAAACGAGGGGCGGATTCCGTATTAGCGCGGCCCTTCTTCGCTTCAAATTGCTTTTGCAATGGCTTGCCGTTCGTAGCTTCCGGCACGGAAGCGAAGAATGGCGGAGGGGGTGGGATTCGAACCCACGGGACCTTGCGGCCCTCCGGTTTTCAAGACCGGCGCAATCGACCACTCTACCACCCCTCCGTGAATGATGTGCCGCGGGAAGGTTTGATAGGGATGGGATATTTTTCAAGGCGAAACGAAGCTGGCGCCGAATTGAGCATGCATTTGTTCGTGATGCGTGCGGTGGATGTGATCGCAAAAAGCGAGGCTGGACGACAGGCGGGTGGCTGGCCTTTACTCCGTGGCGCGCATGAAAGCCGCCGTGGCGGAATGGTAGACGCCACGGACTTAAAATCCGTTGAGGGGCAACCCTCGTGGGGGTTCGAGTCCCCCCGGCGGCACATGGGTTGCCACCTGCAATCACCACAGCACCCGCAGCCCGTATGGCGCTGCCGACCAATGGGAATCGTTGGTGACCGCAACCAGTTTCTCCGCGCGGCATTGGCTGATCAGTAGGCGGTCGAATGGATCGGCATGAACGGGTGGCAGTGTGAACACACCGGCCGCATGGCGATAATTCACATGAAGAAGCGTGAAACCATCCTGCGTGAGTTTCTGCTCCAAGCCAGTTTCAAAATCATTCGGAACCCGTATCTTGCCGAGTCCAGCTTTGATTGCGATTTCCCAGATGCTGACAACGCTTACGAACACTTCGTTGGCTGGATCTTCTATGGCCACGGCCGCGCTCTCGGAGAGCTCCTCGTCATTGCGCAAAAACCAAAGCAGGGAACAGGTGTCCAATAGCATTCTCATTGATAGTCCGCGAAGTCGGCAAGAGGTTCATTGAAGTCCGCCGGAACCGGTCCAAACGCCTTCTTCATCATGCCTCGCTTGCGTTGCTTGGTGGCTGGTGAGCAAGGACGCAACTCGGCCATGCGTTGGCCATTGCGCGTGATGACAAAAGTTTCTCCCGCAGCGGCGTCGCGCAGGATCTCGGAAAATTTTGTCTTGGCCTCATAGGCAGCGATCGTCTTCATGTCTTGACTGATAAATCGACTGGTCAGACTGGTCAAATTAAATAGCGAGCCGCGAGCATTTTTTTGAGCCTGCCTGCCGCCCAAACACCCCAAGAAACCTTCTGCACCCTAGATTTCATCGGGTTTTCTTACTATTTGTCTGGGAAATAGTAGAATCAGAATAGAATCAGAACAGAATCAGAATGATTTGGCCTTGGCCTACAATAGGCCTTAATCCAGAGGCTGGCTTGAGGTTGATGCCTTACGACGCGAGGACGGCGTCGAGCACTTCGAGGCAGCGGCGGTTTTGCTCCATCGTGCCGATCGAGATGCGGATCCAGTCGGGCAGTTTGTAGCTGCTCATGGCGCGCACGATCACGCCCTGCTTGAGCATGTCGCGGAAGACGCGGTCGCCGTCGCCGGTTTTGACCAA
>JAGWXY010000019.1 GCA_018969605.1 Verrucomicrobiota bacterium
AGATCCGGCCGAATACCGCTGGAGCAGCTATGGCGAAGCGATTGGCGGTGGTGCCAAAGGAAATGGAAAAACCGCGCGGGCAGGGCTTGTTCGAGCATGGGGCGCGCACAAGGGCATGCTTGCCGATGCCGCTTTGTGGTCGGGCGAAGTTTCACGTGCTTACCGCAAAATGCTGATGGCGCATGCGGTGGAAAAAACTTCCGAGAGCATCGGACCCGACGGCACGCTGGTGCGCAAAACCACGCGCAAAGGGATTCCGAAAGAACAGCACAAACAACTCACGCCCGAAGAGCAAGCCGCCAAACAACAACGCGATGGAGAGATCCCCTTCGCCCGCATGCTGCGGCATCGCATTCGTTACTTCACCGACGGCGCGGTGATTGGCAGTCGCCTCTTTGTCGACGAAGCCTTCGCCCATTCCCGCTCGCGCTTCGGCCCCAAACGAAACTCCGGCGCCCGCAAGATGCGCGGCGACGCCTCCGCCGCCAATCCCTTCCTCTGCAGCATGCGCGACCTACGCAAGGGCATTGGGTGAGCAGATGAGAAACTTGCAAACGCATCATCACCTAATCGCCAAGCAATTCATCGTCACAGCAAAAAGTTGCATCTCTGATTGAGAATTGAAAATAAACTGGGCATGTTGTAGAAAGAATTTGGCCACTTGATCGCAGTGGTCAGCTTCTTTGTCTTGCCGTCTCATGTCCTCTACCGCGAAACTAGTCGTCTGTCTTGCCATGTTCGGCATGCTCGCGGCTTATCTGGTTGGCGACCTTTTTTTGTTCAGTGGCCCGCTGAGCCATATGATCGAACACAAAAGTTCAAAACGATCGGATGTCGTCGCACGGGTGGCAGGTCATTTCATCACCCAAAGCCAACTTGAACGTTCGACGCGAGAAAACCTTTGGCTCGAAGGAAAGTCATTCGACTTGCTCAGTTCCACGGAAAAATTGCAAGTCCGCGAGAATGCGCTGCAGGTTCTGATCGATCACGCCCTGCTGCGCGACAAAATCGCGGGCGAGAAAAAGTCGATTCACATTAGCGAGAATGAAATCAGCGCCCGACTGCGAGCGATGCTTAGCCGCTTCACCACCAAGGGCGAAATGGAAAGCTCGATGAAAAGACAAGGCATCGCAAACGAGAGCGAACTCCGCGCAAAGGTGGCCGCGAGGTTGCAGCAGGAGAAGTGGGTGGAGGCGAAAATCGCGCCGATGATTCGCGTGAGCGATCGAGAAGCGCGGGCGTGGTTCGATCAAAACGCTGCATCGATGGCGATGAGCGAGCGGATCGAGGTCCGCCACATTTTCATGGCCGCGATGGATCACCCGCAGACTGAGATCAATGCCAAACTGGGTGCGGCACTCGAAGAGCTGAAACTCCAGCGCAAGGATTTCGCAACACTCGCACGCGAACTTAGCGACGACCCCGCCAGCAAGGATAGCGGGGGCTTGCTCGGCTGGGTGTCGAAGGCTCGCTTGCCCGCCGATTTTGCCGCAGCGGTGTTTTCTCTGCCCATCGGCGAGCCCGCCATCATTGTAAGCAGCCTTGGCTCACACTTGGTCCAGGTCACCGCGCGCAAACCCGCCGAAGCAGCCAATTTCGACGAAATAAAACCCGAGGTGATCGCCGCCCTCGAAGCCATCAAACGCCGCCAAGCCATCACCGAACTTCGGAAAAATGTTCGCGCGGCATCGAAGGACATCACCATCTTCAGCGAACGAGTGACATGGTAAGGCGATGCGGTCATGGTTGCCGCATGGCATGGAGCCAAGAACGGGACATTGGATTGCCCCGAATCGGACAGCGATGGTCCGGACCACGGTACCCCCCGCGCCGTCACCTCCGATTGCTATCCTGTAGCTCGCGTGGCATGACTAGGGCTTTTGCTGGTTGATTTCATGCATGTGCATTCGCAACAAGGAACTTTCTTCGCAACGGTCCGTTAAGAAAAGATAGGCCATGAATGGGCCTATTCGTTTGTAGCCGATTTATCGGAGAAAGGTTCATGCCAAAGAATTTCCAGCCCATTCATTTCTCCCACTCGACAACCTCGACGGGGGCTTCGGGCAGGGCGTTGAGGAAGGATTTGCCGTAGCGCTTGGTAAGGATGCGGTTGTCGAGGATGCATACGAGGCCTTCGTCGCGAGCGGTGCGTATCAGGCGGCCGACGCCTTGGCGGAGTTTGAGAATCGCTTCGGGCACCGAGTATTCGTTGAAGGGGTTACCGCCTTCGGCCTCGATCGCTTCGAGTCTTGAGGCGGTGAGCGGGTGGTCGGGCACCGCGAAGGGCAGGCGGGTGATGATCACATTCGAGAGCGCCTCACCAGGCACATCGACGCCGGTCCAGAAACTGTCGGTGCCAAAGAGCACGCTGTGAATGTCGCGACGAAATTCCTCGACCATTTTGTGGCGTGGCATCCCCTCGCCTTGCATCAGCAAGCGCCAAGCTTTTTTCCGCAAAAATCCCTCAAGGCGCGTCGCCGCGTCGCGCATCGTGCGGTAGCTGGTGAACAGCACGAAGGCCCGCCCCTCACTCGCGGTCAATGATTCACAGATACCGCGTGCGAGCATTTCGTCGTAGCGCGGCGTACCCGGATCGGGTATCGATTTGAAAATTTTCACCCGCATCTGGCGCTCATAATCGAATGGGCTGCCGATGCACAATGCGCGGGCTTTTTCGGCGCCGACGCGGCCGCGAAAATATCCCAGTTGCGGATCGCCCACGCCCAGCGTCGCGCTGGTGAGCACCACGCTTTTGCCCTCGCCGAATAGCAGCGGGCGCAGCTGATCGGCCACATTTACCGGCGCGGCCTGCAGAGTGTACTGCGTTTCGTCGCGGCCACTGCGCTCGACCCAATAGACGCTTTCCTCCGACGACTGATCGAGAAACTCCGCCACCGCGCCGTGGACTTCGCGCAAGCGGCGCGAGGCATCTTGCAGTTCGGCTCGCGAGTTTTCCGATTCGACATCCGCCGCGAGCGCATCGATTTCCTGCCACAATTCGCGCAGCGGCGCGGCGATCGTGTTGTTGACCAGTTCCGGTTGGCGCACGCGGCATTCCTTGGCGTATTGGCCGAAGTTGGCGGCATCGCCGATCTGGTCGAAAAAGAGATCCGATGCGAGCAAGGCCTGCTCGGCAGCCTGCATTGCCGACGCCTTGCGATAAGACTTCAGCAAGCCCTTGCGAGTGCGCGGATGGTAAAGTCTTTGTAGCTCAAAGCGCAGCGACGATTGCGAAACGCGCAGGCCGAGCTGCACCGCCGCCACTTGCTCGATGGTGTGGGCCTCGTCGAGAATTGCGAAATCATTTGGGAATAGGAAGCCCCCTGGTTTTTTCTCGGCCTCATCACCCTCGCCGAGTTCGGTCTCGAGCAGCGCAAAAAACAGCGTGTGGTTCACCACGATCAGGCGCGCGTCGGCAGCTGCCTTGCGAGCTTCTTGAAAAAAACAATTTCCGCGAGGCCCGCAATGCCGCGTCGTGCAAAGGTGGGCCTCGCTGCAAACTTGAAGCCACACGCGGAGCTGCGGTTGGAAGTCGAGATCGCTCAGCGTGCCGTTGCGGGTTTTTTCCGCCCATTTGCGAATCGCCTCGAGCTCTTCATTTTCCGAGCCAGTGAAAAGATCGCCCGATTGCTCGAGCGCGCGACGCAGGCGTGCCGGGCAAAGGTAATTTTGCCGACCCTTGAGCAGCACGGCCGGCAGTTCGTCGCCGATTATCTTGCGCACGATTGGGATGTCCTTGCGCACGAGTTGTTCCTGCAAATTGATCGTGTGGGTGGAAATGACCCCCTTGCGGCCGGTCTCGAGCGCAAACTTTGCAGCAGGCAAAAGGTAGGCGAGCGATTTTCCAACTCCAGTGCCCGCCTCGGCCACCAGCGGACGCGAGCCAGCGAGGGCCTCGGCCACAGCCACGGCCAGCGCTTGCTGCTGCGGGCGGAATTCGAAATCCCGCGATTTTGCCAACTGCCCCTTCGGCGAAAACGCATCGTGCACCGCGTCGCAAAAACCCGGTGTCGCTTGGCCGTCCGAAAGCGCAATCATCCACGCCCATCGGATCCGGCAACTTGCCCGCTGACAAGCCGCATGTTCCAATCCCGACAACGCGCTCGACAGCGGTGGCCCGCCGCAGGCATCGTGGGCGCCGATCAAGCCCATGAGACAACTCTTCACCCGATCCGCCCGCCTCATGGCGATTGCGGCGCTCACCCTCCTTGGTGCGCTGCTCTGTGCGTGGTTGCTGCCGGGTGAGATCCGCGCCGTACGGGAACACCTCGCGGGGTTTCCCGATGCCGATGCCGCCACCCACTGGCTGCGCCCCGTGGTACTTGCTGCGCAGTGTTTTTTGCCAGCCATCGGCGCCTGTTTTTACGCGCTCGGTGGCGAGCTCGACCGCTACATCGCGCGACGCTTTCTCAGTATTTTCTCCATCTGCCTCGGATCGCTTTTGATGATCTGGCTGCTCATCGACCTCAGCGACAAGGTCGGCGATCTTCAAGGCGCGGAAAGCATGCTCGCTTCGCTGATCGCGGTTTACAGCACTCGCGCGCCCGCCGTGCTGCTTTTGCTTTTGCCCTACGGCCTCTTGCTTTCGCTGCTCTACTGCCTCAGCCAGTTGTCGGCCTCGCGCGAGATCATCGCGATGATCCAATCCGGCCGCGGCATTGTGCGCATCACGCTGCCACTCGTGATCGCCGGCATCGTCTGCACGCTTTTTGGCATCGGTCTCAACTACCAATGGGCACCGGTCGCCGAAGGCCGCGAGGATGAGGTGATGGCCAAGGCGAAAGGCCAGGTCGTGCAGGAAGCAACGCGCGTGCTGTTCAACAATGCACCCAAAAGACGCGTGTGGATGATCGGCGCCTTTCCGCACGATTATCAAAAAGGCGCGCCGCTCAGGTTTGTGGAAATCACCACCAGCAATGCGCAAAATCAAATCGAGACGCGCTTGAGCGCCGACAGCGCAAGTTGGGATCCGGCGACGCGGCGATGGACATTTGAAAATGCCACTGTTGCCGTGCATCAGGTTGGCGCGCCACCCGATTTCCAAAAATCCAATGGCCCACTGGTGATTGATTCGTTTGAGGAAACGCCGATGCAGTTGATCAAGCCTGGCCTGAGTGCCGAGCACCTTGGCATCCCCGATCTGAGCGGCTGGCTCAAAGCGCGAGCCGCAGGGCTCAACTTTGCCGATCCCGCACCCTACCGCACCGAATGGCATTACCGCTGGGCGATGCCGTTCACCTGCCTCGTGAGCGTGATGCTTGCCGTGCCGCTGGCGGTAAATTTTTCGCGTCGCGGGCCTGCGGGCAGCATCGTGTTGGCTGTGGGTTTTTCGGCGATCATGCTTCTGATCAGCACCATCGTGCTCGCCTTCGGTCACGCCGGCGACATGCCTCCTGTGGTGGCCGCATGGCTTCCGAATCTGGCATTTTTCGCCTTTGGAGTTTATCTTTTCAAACAACGCATCCACGGCCGACCGCTTTTCAAACGCTCGCCCAAATCGCAAAGCGCATAAGTATCCGCCCTTGAATTTATTTCACTCATCACCCATCACTTCACCACATCATGGCCCTAGCTGAATCCTGGCATGTTCGCTCCCGCTCGCGCGAGTGCGCGGCGACCCAACAACCCTTTGCCGATGGCGACACGATCATCACCGCGTTGTTTCCCGATCCCGAATCGAGCGGCTACCTGCGGCGCGATTATTCTCCCGAAGGTTGGGAATCGCTGCCCGCCGATGCGGAAACGCCCTTCTCGTTTTGGAAGTCCCGCTACGCCGCGCCAGGCGGCGAGCAAACGGTCAACCCGATGGAAAAACTCAGCGCCGAAGAAATCCTGCGGCGACTGGTCGATGAGGACAAGGAGCACACCGAAAACACGCGCTACATTCTTGCGGTGATGCTCGAGCGCCAAAAACTTTTGCGCGAAACCGACAACCAGCGCACGCCCAACGGCATCCTGCGAGTCTACGAACATCGCAAGACCGGCGAGGTCTATCTCATCCGCGATCCGGACATCCCGCTTGCCGAAGTCGAGGCGGTGCAAAACGAAGTGGTCGTGTTGCTCGAAAACAGTGGCGAGCTGCCCGAGCAAGTGATGCCCGAAGTGGAACCCGCCGCAACGAATGATGCGCAAGCCGAAGTGGTTGGCGACGAAAGCGAAGAAGCTTCCGAAGAGGCGAAAGCCTAATCATTGCCGAGGCGTTCGACGAATTCATCGAGCAATGCCTTGAGTCGTGGTTCGCGCGCGATCGGTGTGAGTTTGTCGAAGCCGATCCAGATCGCGGTGGCACCGCCGGGGCCAAGACGTAAAGTCCATGCGTCGCATTCCGAGCCGGTGGCGCCGGTGAAAGTACGGGTGCCATCACTGCGTTTCAGCACACTCGCCGCATCGCCTGCTGCCTCGGGACTCAGCGCCTGCACCAGCGAAGGCTTGGCGGTGTAAATGAGTTCGCCTTTGGCATCGCGGATCTCGCGAATGAAAAATGGCTTCGGCCGCTTGCCCTTGTTGCCAAGCGTTGCGAGCCCGACCGACATCTCCATCGGCGTGGCGGCGACTGAACCACGGAACAAATCTTCTGTTTGAAGAAATGGCCCATCAAAACCACAGCGGCGAGCGAGGCGTTCGACTTCCGCCGCACCAATTTGGCGACCGGTCTGCACCGGTTTCCCCGGAAGCACGAGTCCACCGCGCTCGGATGCCGCCGCCGCGACAAATGGCTCGAAGGCAGAGCCAAGATCACGACTCGAACGCGTGCGATCGAAGCGCGAGTGTTGGAAATTTCTGCCGCCAATCAATGCCAGCACCGCACCGCTGCCGGTCTCGGTGGTCACCGCCGCGTATTGCACATAAGCCGGATCACTGCCCGCCTGGTGTCGCGATGGCAATGGATGCGGCCACGATTTTTCGCGCTCGAGTTGCTCGACCGCATGATTCAATTCGGTTTCGAGTCGCGCCTGCCATGCCGCGTCGAGTGTGGTCTTCACACGCAAGCCGCCCGCGGCGATCTCAGCATCGTCGAGGATGCGGTCGAGCTCGCGCCGCACCGCTTGCAACGCGTACGAGGTTTGCGTGTCGCTGCGATCATCTTTAGTAAGCCCAATCGGTTCGGCGGCCACCGCGTCGCGGCGTTTCTGATCGATCAGACCCATCGCCACCATGCGGTTGAGCGTTTGATCACGTTGCTCGAGCGCCGCATTGAGATTGCGAAACGGCGAAAAAATGTGCGGCCCGCGGATGATGCCGACGACCAAGGCGCATTGGCCGTCATTCAACTCGCGCACGGGTTTACCAAAATAAGTTTCCGCCGCCTGGCTGATCCCATCGGCACCGGCACCGAAGTAAATGCGGTTCAGGTAATGCGTGAGAATCTCGTCCTTCGTGTAGCGCGCCTCGATGCGCAGGGTCAGCGCGATTTCAAGAAACTTGCGATGCAGTGACTTCTGGCGCATTTGAAACACATTGCGCGCGAGCTGCATGCTCAAGGTCGAGGCCCCTTGCGTGAAGTCGCGGTCCTTGAGATTGCGCAGCGTAGCCCGCATCAAGCCGCGAACATCAACGCCGTGGTGCTCGAAGAAACGCGCGTCCTCACGCGCCCTCAAGGCATTGACCAAAAATTCCGGCAGATCCGCCCGCGTGGCCAGCCTGCCGCCGCCACCCGGCACGGCAATTTCCCGACCCTTGCGATCGATAAAAACCGTGCCATGCGGTAATCGCGCGACCTCATCGAGATCGAAGCGCATCGCGATGACGAAGTAAGTGAAAACCAATCCCGACAAAGCGACGAGCGCCGCTACCGAAAGCCAAAACGCGATGCTTAGCGGGCCATGCAGCCACTCGGGAAGCCTTCGCCTCCACGATGCCGTCGCTTGCATTGGTCGCCAGGTGGACAAGTGATGATTTCCTTTGCTTGGGTTGATTCAAATCACGGCTCCTCCACCGGCAGCGCACGCATCGGCATTTCATCGATGATTTTTGCGCGCAGCGGCACCGCATCACCATTGGCGGCGTCGACCTCCTCGACCGCCAGCGCCCGCGCAGGGTGGATTGGACAAAAATCATTTTCCTCAGGCACCGATTCAGCAGGCAGCAATTCGCTCATCGCGGTGTCCGCAGCCTTGCATCCGCTGGTCGCACGCTTGCCGGAGAGCCTGCAAAGCCCGACTTCGACGAGACCCGATTTGTTGTGCAATTCGACGGCCTTGTAGCCAAAGCCATCGGCCGCCTTCATGATGTCCACCCACACCGGCAGCGAAAGCACCGAACCGAATCCACCTTCGAAGGTTTTTTTCGGCGTGTCGAAGCCGACCCACACCGCGCAGGTGAGCGCGGAAGAATAGCCGGCAAACCAGGCATCCTTGAAGTCGTTGGTCGTTCCGGTTTTGCCACCACAGGGTTTGTTGAAGCCCAAACTTTTCACCGAAGCAGCCGTGCCATAGCTGGTGACCTCTTTGAGAATCCGCGACACGGCGAGCGCCGAATCAGCGGATGCCGACTGATACGAAAGTGGCAGCGTCGAGTAGAGCACGTTGCCTTCGCGGTCCTTGATTTCGGCAATCAGATACGGGCGATAACGCATGCCTTCGTTGGGAAAAATCGTGTAAGCCGTTGCCACTTCCCACGGCGAGGCTTCCCATGATCCGAGAAACGAAGCGGGCCTTTCCGGCATCGGCGTCGAGAAGCCCGCCATGCCGGCGACCTCTTTGACCTTGCGCAGTCCGGCGTGATTGCCGACGCGCACCGACATCGTGTTGCGCGAGCGGATGAGGCCGTAAGAAACCGGTTGCATTCCGCCAAAGGTGCCGTCGGAGTTGTCGGGCCGCCAGGTGCCGCCGCCTTTGATTTCGCCCGCTTGGATCGGCCCGTCGCTGATCGAGGCATCGGGATCGAGTCCTTTGTCGAAGGCGGCAAGATACACGAACGGCTTGAAGATCGATCCGAGCTGACGCTTTGCGTCCTTGGCGCGGTTGAAGCGCGATTCGGTGGCATCGCGACCACCGATCACAGCCAAGATTGCGCCGCTGCGATTCTCGACCACCACTGCGGCTCCTTGCAGGTAGGTCGGCTCCTTGCGATTTTCCTGCGGCAGCTTGCGCCATCCATCGCGCGTCGGATGTCGGTATCCGCGAATTTTCTCCACCGCATGCAGCTTGCGCTCGAGCGCTTCCTCGCCGACTTTCTGGATGCGCGAATCAATGGTCGTGATGATTTCCAATCCGCCCAACTCGATGTTCTGTTTTTCCAAAATCAGCTCGAGGTCGTTGCGGATCGCATCCATCGCATGCGACTCGCGCGCTTCACGCCGCCACTTAGGCCGCACCTCGATCGGCTCGAGCTTCGCTGCATCCGCCTGCTCGCGGGTGATGGCCTCGGCAACGACCATGCGCTCCAGCGTCGTGTTGCGCTCGCGCGTCGCCGCCTCGATCGAACGAAACGGATTGAACGAATCAGGCCCGCGCACAATGCCTGCCAGCAATGCCGACTGCGAAAGCGTGAGCTCCGACGGGTGTTTCTCGAAGTAGATCCGCGAGGCCTCGCCGATGCCTTTGATCTGTCGACCCCAGTTGATCTGGTTGATGTAGGCTTCGAGCAGTTCGTCTTTCGTGTAGGCCGCCTCGAGGCGGAATGCGAGGGCCATCTCGAGCAGCTTGCGGTCGATCTGGCGCACCGTATCGCCGCGTTTTTCGCCACGCTTGAGTTGGTAAATGTCGGATGCGAATTGCTGCGTGATCGTCGAGGCACCCTCGCGTTTGCCCTGGGCGTTCTTGAGGGCGGCACGGCCGATGCCGATCGGGTCGATGCCACCATGTTGGTAAAACCGCTCGTCTTCGCGTGCGAGAATCGCCTTGCGGAAAAATTCCGACACCTGCGTGAGCGGCACGATCGAACGCTTCTCGCCGTGGATGCGGCCGATCTCGATGCCCATGCGATCGCGGATGATCGACCTTTGCGGCATCGCATGAATTTTTGCCAAATCGTAATGCTGCGACCGAAAGCCATAAATCACCGCAAGAATCAACGCCAGGTACAACCCAGCCACCAGGGGGTAACCGACCAAGCGCGTAAGCAGCTTGGCCAGCAGGCCGAGCGAGCGAGTGAAAAAACCGAAGAGATAAAACGGCCACAGGAGCAGGAGCATTCCACATCCCCTCCGTCGGGCGACGGGGGCAGCGGGCTCATCCCTGCCCCGCCGGTGGTTTTCCTGTTTTTTTGCCATCGATGAGCTGAGATTAGACGAAGCGGCGCCAGCATTCCATCACGGAAATCGATTGCGGCTTGAAATGATTTCGGAACAAGCGAGCAATCGTGCGACGCTTCAGATACCGTGACCATGGGATCGATCCAATGCCTTGCCATCGTGGGCTGCCTTGCGGCGGCCTTCAGCACGCTCCATGCAAGCGAGCCGGATCTGGCTGCGCTCGAAGCAAAGGTCAAATCCGTCGCGCAGCAGAATCTGCCTGCCACGGTCGCACTGCTCTCGGAGGACACGAATTCCTCAGGCTCGGGCGTATTGGTTTCGGCCGACGGGCTCATCCTCACCGCCGCGCATGTCGTCCAAGGCGCCAAGGAAATGTTTGTGGTTTTCCCCGATGGCGAACAAATCACCGGCAAGGTCCTCGGCGCAAATTACTCAAAGGACATCGCGATGGTGAAGGCCACCGGCAAGGGGCCATTTCCATTTGTGAAACTTGGCGAGTCCAAACCGTTGCAAGCCGGTGACTGGTTGGTCGCACTTGGTCACTCAACCGGCTTTGATGCCACGCGCACTCCGCCGGTGAGATTCGGTCGCGTGATCTCGGAAGGCCCCGGCAATTTCCTCACCACCGATTGCACGCTCATCGGCGGCGATTCGGGCGGGCCCTTGTTTGATCTCGATGGCAAACTCGTCGGCATCCATTCATCGATCGGGAAAGATCGAGAAAACAACAACCATGCCGGCATCGATGGCTTCAAGGACGACTGGGATCGCATGCTCGATGGCAAATCATGGGGCGCGCTCACGCTCAATCCATTTGCCAATCCGGAAATGCCGGTGCTCGGCATCGCCATGGGCATGCGGCCGGAGCAAAAGGGCGTGATGGTCGATGGCGTAGTCGATGGCTCGCCCGCCGCAATGGCAGGCTTGAAGGTCGGCGACATGATCGTGGCACTCGATGGCAGCGCCATAAATGATGGCGGCGAGTTGCTGCAAATGCTGGCCAAACGCGAAGCGGGCGACAGCGTGAAGCTCGATGTTTTGCGCGATGACATAACCTTCAGCACGACTGCAAAGCTGATGCGGCGCAACGAAATTTTCGAATCCCCTTGAACCACTTCATTTCCATGAAACACCCGCTGGCCAAGTTGCTTTTGATCTGCGCGTTGCCAAACCTCGCTGCCGCGCAGGATGAAATCCCGCTGCTGCGCCCGGAAGAGCGCGCCGTGGTGGACGCGCAATCGGAGGCACTCTACGCGACCCTCAAAACAAAACTCGCCACGGCAGCACAATCAACCGTGCGCGTTTGGTCGGGAAAAAAGCGGCTCGCTTACGGTACGGTGATTGGCGACGGACGGCAGGTGCTTACGAAATGGAGCGAGGTCGCGGACGCGGCATCATCGCTCGTGGTCGACGGACCGAACCGCGAAGCCCACGATGCAAAGATAATCGGCGTTTATGAAGAGGAAGACCTTGCGATTCTCGAAATCAATGGCGAGGCACTAAAGCCCATCGCGTGGTCAAATGAAAAGCCCGCGCTCGGCGCCTTCCTAGCCGCCCCGCAACCGGATGGAAGGCCGGCCGCATTCGGCGTCGTCAGCGTGCTCGAAAGAAATTTGCGCGAAACGGATTTGGCATTTCTCGGCATCGGTAGCGACCTGCAACACAAAGGCCCAGGGGTAAGGGTCAGCGAGGTACAGCCCAACACCGGCGCCGCCGTGGCGGGACTCAAGGAAGGCGACATTGTGCTGATGGTCAAAGAGCGGCCGATCTCGGGCTTGATGGAATTGAAAAGCGCCCTCACCGGCACAAAACCGGGCGAGACCGTGCCACTGCGAGTGCGCACAAATGGTGGCGAAAAAACCATCAGCGTCACCCTCAGCAAACGCCCTGAGCTTCCGAAAATTTACAATCCGCGCCTCGAACAAATGGAACGCATGGGCGGCAAAATCAGCCGCATTCGCGATTCATTCACCCAAGTGCTGCAGTCGGACATGCGTCCATCGCCGGATCAGATCGGCGGACCTGTGGTCGATCTTGAGGGCCGCGTGATCGGAATCACGGTGGCTCGCGCGGATCGCACGCGATCTTTCATCATGCCCTCGGCAGCGGTCGTGAAAATGCTCGCCAATACACCAAATGATCCATCGATCGCCAAAGTCCGCGAGCCGGAAAAACCGGTGATGGCGCGCGCGCCAAAGTCCGATGCGCCACAAGTTCCCAAAGCCCCCAGCCCGCAACGCATGCGCGAACACCTTTTGGAAATGGAGCGCCTGATGGAATTCATGCGCGAGGAGATGCGCTCGCTTGAGCCGGAGCGCTAAACGCTAAGTTGCTCACTGATCAATGCCCACGCGGATCCGTGCCGGCACATCCTTGATCGGAATGCCGGCTTTGGTCAGGGCTTCCCAGATTTCCAGCAAGCGATCGAGCGGGAGTTTCTTGTCAGCCTCAAGCTCGAGCTTTCGTCCGGGATTTTGTTTCTGGTAAGCGGCAAGATACGAATCGAGCAGGCCCGGCGGCACCTTGAGCGAATCAAGCGTGATCGTTCCCGTGGCATCGACGGCGATCACCGAGCGCGACTCGACGACTTTTTCGGAAGGGATCTCGCGCACGGTCGGCAACTCAATGCGCAGAATGTCGCGCGGTTTTTTGAAGTTGGTCGAAACGATAAAGAAGATCAGCAAAATGAAAAGGATGTCGATCATCGGAACGATCGGCACTTCGGCGCGTTTGCGTTGTGAGCGGGGAAATCGCATGGGATCAGCCGTTGATGGAATCGCCGCGGCAGGCTTCGCAAAGATCTGCGAGAAGAGACTCGAGCTTCACAGTGAGCAGTTCGATGCGACGCATGAAATAGCCGTGCGCGATCACGCAGGGCACGGCGATCGCGAGACCGAAGATCGTGGTGTTGAGCGCTTCGGCGATGCCGCGTGCGATGGCAAGGTGATCGGCCGCATCGCTGAGGCCTTGGAAGATGGTCACAAGACCCGAGGCCGTGCCCAGCAGGCCAAGCAAGGGCGCAACGGTGATGACGATGTCGAGCACGCCAATGCCGGAATAAAGGCGCGCAACCTCCATCCGCGCGGCCGATTCGACCGCGGTGGCGATGTCACTTTGTGGCTTGCCACGATGTTTGATGGCGCTCGCCGCGAGACGCGCAAGGGCGCTGCCGCCTTTTTCAATCTCCTTCACCAAACTCACCTCGCGCCCGCTGTGCGCAAGATCGGCAAAAGTGGCCACTTGTTTTTCGAGCTCGGCGGGCATGACACGCGCCGGTGAAAGCGAGAGGAACTTGTAAACAATCGCCGCCACGCCCACCACCGAAGTGAAGCTGAGCGGAATCATGAAAATGCCGCCCTTGTGAAGGAAATCCCACGCGGCTTGCACGATGCCGGTACTTTGGCCGGCGCTGGTTTGCATCAGGGTCTCAAGCATGGTTCGTATCGGTTTTCAGAAATTTTTCAGAAATAAAATCGGAACATCAGCTCCAAGGGTTCGTCATTGTATTCCTTGCGCAAGGCCTTGGGCATCGGCGGGATGTCCGCATTGCGAATCGCGTTCAAGGTGAATCCCTTTTGAACCTCACCGGTCTCCATGTCACCCACGAATTGCACGGAGCGCACCTTGCCGCTGGTTTCGACAAAAAACCTCACGGTCAAAAATCCCGGCGTGATGAAATCCCGATGCCGCACGCAATTGCGCTGCCACTCAATCTCGACCGCGCGGCTGATCGTGGCCTGATAACGACCGAGCGGCGTATCCGCAACATCCAACGAGCTGGGCCCGCTGCGCGAAATCGAGCCGACCATCGCCGTCTTGCGCTGATTTCCACGAAACTCTTTTTCCTTTTTCGGCTGGGGCGGGCGCGGGGAAATTTCCTTGGGTTTTCCCTCGGCGAACGGCTTGGGCTTCGGCGCTTCGGCCAGTGCTTCTTGCGGCCGGGCATCTTCTCGCAACCGGGCATCGGGCACGATGGGTTTTTTAAGTTCTTCGGTTGAAACTCCAACATCCACCGGATTCGGGCCCTGCACGAGACCGCTGCGTTGCGGTGCGGATTTAGCGGGCGGGCTCGATGATTTTTTTGCGCTCTCAGATGCGCTTGGCTTGGCGGCGGACTTGGATGCCTCTTGCGACTCGCGAGCCTTGCTTGGTTCGGTCAATTCACCATCCTGATATTTGCTTTGAGTGGTCTCGATGTCATTGGCGTCACGCGGTGTGATTCCTTTCTGCGAAGGCTGCGCCGGAGCTGAAGGAGTCGGGGCGCGATCGCTGGCCGCGCGCGTCGATCTTTCGCCGATGAACGGAGCGTTCTTTGCCGGTTCGCTAGTCTGCTGCTCGTCAGAGGTCCGCGCAAACCGTGGTTTCGCCGGCGCATTTTTGGCCTCGGGCACCACCACGCTCGCCGCGATCTCGGGCACAATCGTCAACACCGGCTCAGCCATCACCGGCCGCAGCGCCTCGTTTCGCTGACCCAACAAATGCGATTGCAACAAGCCAAGCCCCAAAACCAGCAAAAGCCCGAGGTTGATCAACAAAGACAGCACAAACGCAGTCAGCCAAAGGCACCCCTCGCCTTTGCCCCCACAACTCAACCATTTGTTCATCGCCAACGAGCCCAAATTGAATGCAAAATCGCACGCACGCAATGCGGCAAACTGCTCGCCCAATCACCCCCCAATCCATATTAAGGGACAGGCCTTTTATTTGGGCCTTTTAGAGCTGTTCCCGAGCCTGGTTTCATGGGTTTCAAAATCACCCCTTGGGGCGAGGAACCATTTGGGCCTACAGCGCGAATCGCGCCAAGCCATGGCCCGCCAATCCGAAAGCCATGTTCAGGCGTAGGGCACCTTTGGGACACTGTTGTGTCAAACGCCGGGGCTGCGGAGCTTTCGGTAGTCGCGAGGCGGCATGCCTGCGGACTTGCGGAACTGGCGGTTGAAATTGGCGAGATTCTCAAACCCGCTAGCCAGAGCGATTTCCAGGATGCTCTGATCGGTCTCGACGAGTTGCTGGCAGGCCATACGAATTCGACAACCATTGCGAAATTCAACGAACGTTTTGCCCGTCATCTTTCGGAAAAACCGTGCGAATGACGACGGCGTGAGGCCGGCGAAGCGGGCGGCATCATCGAGTTGGAGTCGCTCGTTGCAGTGGGACTCGATATGCTCGATAATGCGCCCCAACCGAGAACCCATCTTGAATGACCGCTGGTTTCGGTAGCTTGGATCGGCCAATGCCTCGCTGCTGCAGCGCGACAGGTCGCCGAGCAGCGCGGTCAACGCAAGCCACGCATCAAGCCCTCGCGCTGCAGTCAGGGCCCGCAGCCGTTGTTCCAACAAGCCTGCGGTTTTGAGAGGAAAACGCAGCCCCAGCCCAGACCTTACCAACAAAGAACCAACCGCCTCGAACTCGGGCAGCGCCAGCAGAGTTTCCGGAAACGCCGATGGTAGAAACTGCACGACTATCGCCTCGTTTGCCTTGGCTGTTCGCCCGGGCTTCCGCGAAAACCAGGTATGAGGCAGGTTCGGCCCTAACAAAACCAGATCGCCTGGCTGATAATCTGCGCTGTGGTCCCCCACCAAGCGGGTCCCCGTTCCCCGTGTGATCAGAGTGAGCTCGATCTCCGGATGATAATGCCAGTTCCAGGAAAAACTGCGTTCCTCACGACAGTATGCCCGCAGTGAGAGGGTGCCGTCTCGCCATGGCATTGCTTCGATAGCTGCTTTCATGAGCGAAATTAAACAATAAATTATTGAAATTGACAAATTAATATCGGTTTTAGGCAAGCCGCTAGGAGATTAAAGCGAGCGGCCAGAGTAGGCTTTCGAAAGATGAAACACCAATCAACTCCTGCCGTTCAGTCATACAAGAACCTCCCTCCTTTGATTGGCATCGCCAGCTTTGAGGAAGCGGCGAAGCCCGGCTTGTCCGTCGAAGCGTGCGTGAAGCGCATCAAACGCTTTCACTATTCACTGTGGCGCATCCACCAAATCTGCATCGCCCACATTGCGGAGGAACCGGTTTATGAATTGAAGATGGCCTTCAGCATGCACGCGCATCTGACGGCTGAATTGGACACCCTTTTCCGGACTCGGGTGGGTGAAATGCGTGAGCCGCCACTCGGACTCGAAAAAAGCCAGCATCCGGCACTCGATGTGTTTTTTGATGAAATTCTCACCACGCCGTCTGTTGAGGAAAGGTTGCTTGGTCTGTACGACAAGGCATTTCCCGCGTTGCGCGAAGGGTTGGAGCGCTACATCTCCGAATCGCACCCTCTCGCGGATTATCCGTCATTGCGCGTCTGCCGTCACGCCCTGCTCGATCTCGAGGAAATCTGCGCATGGGGGAGCAAAGCCATCGCCGCGCTCGTGAGTGAAGACCAGCTCAAGGAATCCGCGAACTGGCTCGCGCTGCTCGATGTGTGCCTGGCCTCCGCAGGTGGCTTGGATGGTACCGGTCATGTCATGGAAAATGCGGAGGCTCCCATTCGCCACTACAGTTCCAAATCCTTTGTCTTTGATGGCACACCGCGGCGAGATGCGCGTTTCCCGGATCCCTTCAACATGGGCGTCAATGCCGAGGCCTTCCTTTATGACGAGGACATGCCCTCCGAGGCGAAGGTGCTCATGATGTTTTACAAGCGCCTGCGTGAGATCGATGTGCCGGAGATGATGTCGAGCATCTTGTACGAAACTCAGGGCAAGCCATGGGCTTATTACCGCGACATGACCCGCCAGCTTTGGGATGAGGCGCGCCACGCCATGATGGGAGAGGTGGGCTTCGTGTCCGAGGGCATCGACTGGCCGCGCCTCGTCATGATCAATTCGACCTGGTCACACTGCCTCAATGCCCAACTCTCACCGAAAGAGCGCCACGCGGTGCTCTATTTCATCGAACAGGGGCTGATGCCAAAAACCGGCAAGCGCCACGAGTGGGTGGTCAGCCAAGACGCCAACAACCCGTTGGCTACCACCTTCCAGGATTTCGATTGGGCCGACGAGGTGCTGCATGCGCGGATCGGACGCGACTGGTATGTGGCAGACATGCCCACCCCCAAAGAGGCGATCGATTATGGCGACGAATGCTGGGCCAAGGTGCTCGTCGGATGGAACGACTGGAAAAAAGAAGGGCTCACCGAGCATCGCAACTGGTGGCCTGAGCTCTACCGGACATGGTGCGAGAAGTCCGGCCGCAAGCCAGACCCACAAGCCCTTGCCTTCAAGGAAACTTACGAAGGGAAACGCCCCGATCTCAAGACGCTGCCGGCATCAGCCTGAAATTTCATCCAAGCTGCGCGCTCTCTCAATGTTCGCGTGGTGGCCGGAGAGGAAAAAGCGTAGGCTAACGTAGGCTAATACCACTTCCATGAAACAATGCGACAAATTGGCAGACGGAGCGATGGGCCTGAAAGTCAAAAAGTCGAAGCACCGCGAATATTGAGCTGACCTTGGACTTTTGACTTTTAGACTCTTCTCTCCTGTGTCCTAACCGCTCGACTGTCGCATTGATTACGAGAGGCGGTATAACCACCCGCCATTCGGTTTGCCATCGCTGCGGCCTTGCTTGAGCATGCTGTTGGCGATAAAACGCATGTGATGTTTGACGCGCCGCCAAAACCCCAGAGGAATCCGTCCTTTTCGCGAACCTTGTTGCGCGTGTTGCTGATCAGTGCCGGATCGGTGGCGATCCTGCTGCCCGCGTGGTTGCCAAACCGCCCCTCCGCTCCGCTCGAACGCGGCACGGTCGAGTTGCTCCAGGCCTTCCTGCTTGCGGCATCGGCGGTGCTGATGTTTGGGGCCTCACCGCATGCCGGCGCCTATCGTCCGGTGTGCCGCGTGTTGGGGCTGGGGCTGATGGCTGCATTTGCGGGTGAAATCGAAGACTTCGTTTCGGGCATGCTGCACCTGCGCTTTCCCGAAGCATGGGTAGCCGGAGCATTTGCCTTGGCGGCAATCATCACGGCATTGAGGCACCGCCGTGTGGTGGTTCACTTCGTTGCAACCCTGGGTCAGCACGCCGGCGCGGGACTGATCGCTGCGGCGCTGTTGATCATCTATGTCTTCAACCGCGTGATGGGCAGCTCGGCATTTTGGAAAGCATCGCTCGGCGAGGCCTATTCGCCAAACATCGCACGCATCTGCAAGGGATACCTCGAGCTGCTTGCGTGCTATCTCATCTTCATCGGCGCACTCGGCCTTTCGCTCACACTTGCCCGCCGTCGGCAGCCCTGATTTATCGCGACCATGTTTCACATCGTTTTGGTTGAACCGGAAATCCCGCACAACGCGGGTGCCGCAGGCAGGCTCGCGCTGGCCACGGGATCGACGCTGCACTTGGTCAAGCCGCTCGGCTTTTCCCTCGAGGACAAGCATGTGCGGCGCACCGGGCTCGACTACTGGCGCGAAGTCGACCTGCGCGTATGGGAGTCGTTTGATGAATTGAAAAAATCCGCCGATGCCGATGCCGGCTTCTGGTTGCTGAGCACCAAGGCCAGCGCGAATCCATGGCAAGCGAAGTTCAAGCCCGGCGACTATTTGGTCTTCGGCAGGGAAACGCGTGGCCTGCCCGCCGAGTGGGTTGCCGACGCCGGAGATCGCGCGCTTCGCATCCCGATGTCACCGGGCGGCACCCGCAGCCTCAACCTCTCGACCGCCGTCGCGATCATTCTCTACGAAGCCGTGCGCCAGCAGAACCCCGATTGGTGATGGAGCCATTCAAGGAACACTTTTCTTACGCAAATGCCCGCAAGATCGCGGCAGAAATTCATCGCGCGCATCCGGGCTTCGAGATGACGACCTTCACGCGCGGGCTTGAGAAAAAACTGGCTCCGCTCGAGTTGAAACAGCGCATGCATGTGGTGGCCGATCACATCGAAGCGGCATTGCCACTCGACGTTCCGGAACTTTTCGCGGTGCTGGTCAAGGCACTTGCGGGCGATGGCAAGCACGGCCTGCGGGGATTTGCCGTGTGGCCGCTCACCGAGATCGTCGCCCGCCGCGGGCTCGGGCATTTTGCCGAATCCATGGACGCGCTGGCGCAAATGACCCAGCGCTTCACTGCCGAATTCGCCATCCGCCCTTTCATTCGGCATCACCGCGAAAAAACCATGCGGCAACTTCACCGCTGGTGCGACCACCCCAACGAACATGTGCGCCGCCTAGTGTCCGAAGGCAGCCGGCCATTTTTGCCATGGGGCGGCAATCTTCCCGAACTACTAGATTCGCCGTACCAAACGTTTGACCTGTTGGAAAAACTCCATCGCGATCCGAGCGCCTATGTTCGGCTCTCGGTCGCCAACCACCTCAACGACTTCAGCAAAGGAAACGCCAAGCTGGTGATCGACACCCTCACCCGCTGGCGCAAAGCGGCACCACGCGACCCGCATCTGGAAAAACTTTCGCGCCACGCCTGCCGCACGCTGCTCAAGAACGGCCACCCGGCCGCACTGAAATTGCACGGTTATGGCTCGGCCGATTCGCTCGAGATCGAATCATTCAAACTCCACACAGCTTCCGTTCGTGTCGGCGAAAAAATCGCGTACGAGCTCGTGATTTGCAACCAGTCACATCAATCGCTGCGCGTGATGTTCGACTATGCCATCCACCACCGCAAAGCCAAGGGCACCCTCACACCCAAAGTCTTCAAGGGCCGCGTGAAAGACCTTGCCGCAGGCGAACGCTGGGAAATCCATGGCGCCCACTCATTCCAACCGGTCACCACCCGCGTCTATCACGCCGGCAAACATCAATTTGAGCCACGGCTCAATGGCAGGGTTTTCCCCGCGAAGGGATTTGTGCTGGAATAATGAGGGTGGAGATCATTTTTGCAGCCAGGAAATACAATCCGGCTCAGACACACTCCAAGCCTTCCGCTGCGGCGGCGGTGGCAAGCCTCTGATCAGCACACGCAAAACGGAGGTCGAGAATGCCGGCATTTTCCACCGCGAGGGCGGCTGCGAGTTGGAGGGCACCGGCGGCCTGCAATGGGTGGGTACGGAGAAGGCGAAGCGCCAATTTGCGAACGGCGGCGGTAGGGTTCACCTCGTGCCATGCGGCGGCGAGTTCCGCGAGGCGTTCGCGGGCAAGCTTGGCATCGGCAGCATTCAATGATCCGTCACGCAGACGGCGTTGAAGGGCGGATTCGCACTCCACGGCAGTCCCCCACCAAACGGCAAGTTTCGGATCAGCCTCAAACTGACCACGCCTTGCGATACTTTCCTCTTCGTCCACCAACAGAGCGACGAGTGCTGAGCTGTCCCAAAAAATCATCGTCCGTCCTCCCGTTCTTCAAGGATGGCATCGCGCAAAGAACCTGCCGCATTCATGACCGGCCGCGCTGCGGCCATGAATGCCGCGACATTCAGAGTTGATTGGGGCGGGCTAAGCAGACCACTGGCATGAAGGGCCTCCAGCGGCGCCTCGCCCGCATCCAAAGGCCGAATCTGCGCAACAGGCCGATTGCGGTCCGTGATGACAACGGTCTCGCCCTGCTTCACCTGCTCGATAAGCCGACTGAACTGATTTTTCGCGGTGGCAATGTTGGCAATTTTCATGTGTCTAAGTTAGCCATATTGGTGGATTTGTCAAGGAAAGGGATGGATGTGAGTGAATGTGAGAGATCATACAATTTCCCAGACAAATTGTAAGAAATCGCGGAAAACCAGGAGAATCAACTATGCCTTGGGGTATTTCATGGGGTTGGCCGTGGCGCTCTCACGATCCAAAAGATCCCAAAAAGGCTCAGCGCTTTCCTCCGCGCGCATGGCATCTCCGCGTTTCGCTGAAACATATAATTTCCCAGACAAATTGTAAGAAATCGCGGAAAACCTGGGGAATCAACAATGACTTGGGGGATTTCATGGGGTTCTCCATCGCATTCTCACGATCCAAACGATCCCAAAAAGACTCAGCGCTTTCCTCCGCGCATGGCATCTCCGCGTTTCGCTGAAACATAAGTTTCCCTGCTACCCGCCCCTGCTACCCGCCCCTGCTACCCGCCCCTGCTACCCGCCCCTGCTACCTGCCCGCTCCACTCTCCCCTTCCGAAAAAACGCGGGACTTGAGCTCGCGGTTGGCGCAGCGGGCCTTCAGCACGAGCCAGATCGCGGTGACCGACCACGCGAGCAGCCAAAAGTGGAAGGCGCCGGAGATGGCTTGCAGCGGCAGTTTTTCCACATCGTTGATGCTGAGCCGCGACACTGGCGCAGCAAGGGGCAGGCTAAATGGCGATATGCTCGTAACCCACGAGCTGATGTGAAGAAGATTGCTGCTGATGGTTCCCATGATTGATCCGGCCATGATCGGAACCACGCCGATAAAAATCACTGCCAGTCCCAAGGCGCGCCCGCCTTTCCATTGGAGCAAGGTTTGAAATCCAACGCCCGTGGCGAACATCACGATCGCATAAACCCCAAGCATTTCGATCCCCACACGATGGCCGGGATACCAGCGGGACTCGATCAGCTCGCAGGTGAAGACATACCATCCGAGCGCGGCGAGGATCGACATGATCGCGACAAACATCGTGGCCGGTGCGGCATCGCCAAGCACGGGTATTTTTTGCTGTCCATGCTTGCGCGCTTTTCGCCAACCGCGCGTCTGACGGTCGAGGTTTGGCGTGATGATCAGCGCGAGGATAAAAATCAGAGACAGCGAAAATATTCCGTAAACTGCGATCATCGCCAAGGCCTCGCCATGCGTTGGGACCCAATCGGCCTTGAGCGGAATGAAGCGCTCGAATCCCCGCGATGGGAAAAGCTCGCCGGTTTCGATGAGGGGCAACGCATTGCCAAGAAGCAGCACCTGCACCCACGCGAAGAAACCCAGCGCCCATGCCTTGTTGAGCAGGTGAGCTTCATGACGCTGCCACTTGCGGCAAAGCATCGTCGCAAAAACAAGGATCAGGCCGCCTTGCGAAAACGCAGTGAAAACCGCTTCGGGAAAATCGAGGTCGAAGAATTTGACGGTGGGAAAAAGCTGCTGTCCGGCCTTGAGCGCGGCGGCAGCGTCTTTTGGCAAAAGGCCGGGAAGACTTTCCTGGAACACCGGCGTGATCGTCAAATACTTGAAGAACACCAGACCAAACTTCGCCATTTGCGGCACGATCGTGTAGAGCGAGAACACGAGGCCGATCGAAATAAGAAAGGCCCAGCGCCGGTTGCGCACCACCGTGCCCGTGACGAGACCGGTGAAGTGATAGGTGAGCGTGGTGGTGAAAAGGATAAGATAAAGCGGCAACCAAACCCTGCATTCAATCCCGCCGCTCCACAGCGCCCACGCGGTGAACGGCAATGTGCACAGAAACATCGCGTATTCGCGAACTGGCAGACCAAAAAGATAACCCAACACCTTTGAAAGCGGCGTCATCGGAATGAGCCGTTGATAATCGATGACCCCTTCATCGCGCTCGGTGATCATGCCGCCCGATGCCTGCGCGGTGCCTAACACGAACAGAATCAGAGCCTGAAACACAAACAGCGGAATGATGGCAGAGCGCGCGGCGCTGACCGGATCCGCATTGGACCTGAGCCCCAGCGACTGCACCAGCCCGCTGATGAATGCCGCGATCAGAAGCGTGATCAGCAAGGCAATGCCGAGGCCGCGCAGGCGCAGCCGCGAACGGCAGTAGCGCAGGAAAATCGGATTTTCCCAAATCCGCCACGGGACATGACGCGTGAATTCCGCTGTGTGGTTTGTTGCGTTCATGACTGACGGTTGATTTCGGCGACCTCCACCAGCAGGTCTTCGAGCGACGAGCGTTTTTCCTCGAAGGATTTGATACGCACGCCTTGAGCAACGAGGCCTGCGACCAAGGAAGCTTGCGCGTGATCATCGCCATCAAAATGAAAGCCGATCTTGTTGGCATCCACGCGCAGATCGCGCACACCGCTTTGCGAAGACAGCCAGGCCACCGCTGATTGCGGATCATCGACACAATGAGCGGTGAGCATGCGGTTGGTGTTACCTAGTTGGTAGCGCACTTCGTCGACGCTGCCCGAAGCCAGCAGTTGACCGCGATTCATCACGCAGAGCGAGCTGCACATTTCGGCGAGCTCACCGAGGATGTGCGAACTGACGATCACCGTGGCTCCATGATCAGAGATCTTGCGGAGCGCCATGCGAAGATCGCGGCGCGCAAGCGGATCAAGGCCGCTGGCAGGCTCATCAAGGATCAACACGCGGGGCCGATGCAGCATCGTCTTGGCAAGCACCACGCGCTGGGTCTGACCGCGCGAAAGCTCGCCGCACCACTGGTTGCGCTGACCCTCCAACGCAACCTCTTCAAGGCACTCGGCAACGCGATCACGGCGCCTCGCTCGATTGCCAATGCCATAAGCGGCGGCGTGAAAATCAAGAAACTCCCACACCTTCAGATCGGATGGCACCGGCGCAAGATCCGGCATGTAGCCCACAACGCGCCGCGCGCTTTCGATGTCATCCGCGATATCAATTCCATCAAGCAAGACCTCGCCATAGGTCGGCTCCATCAGCGTCGCAAGCACACGAAAAGTGCTGGTTTTTCCCGCACCATTTGGCCCCACCAAACCAAACACCTCGCCTGCCGGCACGGATAGGGAAAGGTCATTGACTGCAACAAAATCGCCGTAATCCACCCGCAGCGAGCGTATATCGATGGCAGGTGGTGCGGCATTCATGACTTGGAAAATCGTTGATCAAAAATCATCAAGCGGATCCCATTCGGCAGGCAACTTGAGACCGATCGCCTCGAGGTCCTTGGAAGCCTCATCGCGTCGGCGCTTTTGTTCGGCATCATACGCTGCGCGTTGATCAGGCCGCAGCACGGAAAGCATCGCCTCACGCGAATCACCCGCCGAGGAAAGTGCCTGGCCATCGGCGCCTTCGATGCGCAGGGCGGGATCATAGTCCTTCGAGCTTCTCGCCATGATGCCGAAGACCTTGTCGGTCTGCTCCGCATCGAGACTGACGATGTTGTTGAGTCGCTCGACCTTCATGTCGGCTAATTGCTGCACGCGCTGTGCCTTCTCATTGATGCGCTCGGTCTTGAATTTCGCAAGGTCTTGGCCGCTCAGCATGTTTTCCATGAAACGATCGAGACCTTCATCAGGACGCGCATCGCGCGAGGCACGCATCAGGTCCTCAATGCGCGTGCCTTCCTGCGTGACCAATGCCGTCCATGCCTTGGCATCGTCCTCGGCTTTTTGCCGAAACCATTGTTTGAGCGACTCCTGCTGCGATGCGTTGAGATTGTATTTGCGCGCCATTTCGCCGACCCGACTATCGATCGTGCGCTGTCCCTCGCGCACGCGCATGCGATCAAAGAGCGGGGCAAGATCACGCAAGAGCGGCTGGCTTGCGCGAAAGATATCATCGGGGCTCACTGGGCGGCCGTCGCGAATGTTTTGACCGAGGTCGCGCAAACGATCGGTGACCGTTTGGGTCGGGCGGCGCCTGGATTCGGGCACGCTTTCCTCGAGCGCGGCGATGCGAAGGTTCGCGCGCTTGAGGTCATGCTCAAGTTTTTGTGCGCGCTCTTCGGGTGATCCGGCCGCTGCGGGCATGCTGTCGCGGAAAAGCGTGACCCCGGTGCCACCAAGGGCAAGGCCGACTACCAGCGGTATCATCGGACGCAGCGATTGGAAAATTTGCATGGATCAAAGCTGTGAAAACACGCAACACGACGCAATCACCAAACACCCAGCTCCGTGAGCTGGCGGGTGGCGGCTTCGGCCCAGCCGCGGTTGGCGGCGGGTGAGGCGGGTGATGGATGAAGCACGCGGCCGACTGTCGCCTTGCTGCCGCAGGCCGCGGCAGCCCGAGTGAGGCGATCTTCGGCAAATCCGCCGACCCCGATCAAGTACGATGGATCTAGTAATTCGATCACCTCGGCAAGGTGCTTGAGGCATGCCTGTTCGACCGGCTGCATTTCGCTGGCGGGAAGTTTATCCGGCGTAAGGTTGGCGCCGGTCGTGCTCATCCACACAAGCGGGCAGTAGTTCATCACGAAATGGTCATTGAAAAATGAATCCGCCTTGCCGAATCGCTCGGCGAAGAGCCCCCAGAGGCGGCGACCGCTCACTTCCGAGCGCTTGCAAGCAAAGCCTTCGATCGGCCGCTTGGGATGCTCTTTCCGCGGTTTTTCCACATCCTCGCAAATGCCAAGCCAGTCGCGCACCGCATCGACTTCGCCAAATGGCACGCCCGTCTGCGCCATGCCGAAGGGCCCAGGATTCATGCCAAGAAACAGCACGCGTTTTTTGCCGGATCCATAGCGGGAAAGATACGCCTCGTGCGCCTTCCATGCGTACTCAAGCGGATTGTACACGCAGGCGACCGGATCCCCAAATTCAAGACCGGCGAGATGACTCAGCAGCCGCCGGGTCGATGCGATCAGCTTGCTCATGCAGGATCAGGCTCGGGTTTTCCATGCGATCGCCAGCAGCGTCAGAGCCAGCGGCAAGTAGAGCAGCGTCGAGAAAAACAAGCGCCGCGCGGAACTGCGCTGGCCGTCATTTGCGAAGCCGAAGGCGAGCGCTGCCATGATCAATGCCAGCAGCGGGCCGCTGACTGTCCAAATGATGTTGGCAAATCCGACCATCGCCGGGATGACCGAAAATGCGGCGAGCGAGATCGCAAACATCGCAGAAAGCAGTCCGCTTTTTTTGCCGCTGAGATCGCTATTGGACCACATTTTGTATCCGGCGGCTTCGTACTCGGCGCGGTGAAGCCAGTTAATCGCGATGAAGTGCGGCAGTTGCCAAAGGAACAGCACGCCAAAAAGAAACCACGCTTCCCAGCCAAGGCCGCGGCCGGCACCGACCCAACCGATCAGCGGCGGAATCGCACCGGGAATCGCACCCACCAGTGTGTTCGACGAATGGATGCGCTTGAGCGGCGTGTAAACAAACACATAAATCGCAATGGTTGCGGCGGTCAAATAAGCAGCGAGGTGGCCAACCTTGACCGCGAGGTGAATGATTCCGATTGCCGACAAGATCCATCCAACGCCGAAGGCCGCCAGCGGATCCATGCGGCGCGCGGGCAGCGGGCGATCGGCGGTGCGTTTCATGCGCGCGTCGAGATCGACCTCCATCAGTTGATTGAAAGCGGCGGAGCCAAACGCCGCAGCAGCCGTTCCGAGAAGTGTATGCAGCAGCTTCATCCAATCGAAGGACATCCCGCGCGAGGCAAGAATGAATCCGAAGAAGGTCGTGATGAGCACGAAAATGTTGAGCCGCACTTTCATCAGCACGACGAGATCTCGGCGAAAGTTGTGAGGCTTCGGGCCCGAGCTTTCGGCCTCGGCATGATCGCCTGTTTGATTGGCTGCATCCATGTTCACTGCCCAATGATGCCCATGCCCGCCGCTTTTCCAATATTTTCCCGACAAAGAACGGCGGCGCCTGCAACAATGGCAAAATCGCATTGCCACCGGCCACAAGCCCGGACTGAATGAAGCATGATCCGCGTTCACCATGTTCTGGGATTTTTGCTTCTCGCAGGCATTAACCACGCTGGGGATGAAATGCGCACCTGGACCGACGCGCAGGGCCGCAAAATCGAGGCGCGGATGAGCGGACTTGATGGCGATCAGGTCATGCTCGAGCTCAAGGACGGCCGCAAGCTCCCCTACCCGCTCGCAAAGCTTTCCGCCGAGGACGCACATTATGCACGACACATCAATGCTGCGTCACCGACTGGCGAGACCTCCACGCAAGGCCTCAACTTCGACGCGGAGTGGCCCGATCGCATCAAGTTTGGCGAAGACCCCGAGATCGCGATCATCAGTGAGGACGCGGAGCAAAAAAAATTCATCTATGAGAGTGCCAACTACCGCTACCACTGCGATGTGCGGCTCTCGAAGTCGGTGGTGCGTGGCTTCGCATTGATGTTTGAAGCAACATACTTGTTTTGCCGCAGTTTGCCACTCGCCTTGGATGGCGGCGACAAAACCGATGGCAAACTCGAGATCCGGCTTTTCGAATTGTATGAAGATTACATCTCGGCGGGCGGCATGCAGGGATCCGCGGGCGTGTTTATCAGCGGACGCGCATTGGTACTGGTGCCGCTCGACAGCCTCGGCGTGCGCAAAGTGGGCAGCGGCTACATGCTTGATCGCGACAAAAGCAGCAAGACCCTGCCGCACGAGTTGACCCATCAGCTCACGCCTCGTCCCTATTTTGCCGAAGGCTCGATGGGTTGGTTCACCGAAGGCATCGCCGAGTATGTCGCGGTGACGCCGTATCGCTCCGGCGCTTTCAGCGTGCGCGGCAACCATAAGGACATCATCGATTACACCACCGCCTACGGATCAAAAAACACCGGCGGACGCGCGCTTGGTGAAAACATTCACATTTCCGATCTCAAGGAATTCATGCTGCAGGATTACAGCAACTTCATGCGCGACCCGCAGATCAATTACGGATGCAGCCTGCTCATCACCCACTACTTCCTGCAGATGGATGGCGATGGGGACGCCAAACGCATCAAGTCGTTTCTCAAAGCCCTGCGCGATGGCAAAACCGGCGAGGATGCGATCGCCGTGCTGCTCGACGGAAGAAGCTACGAACAGGTCGGCGAAGAAATCGGCAAGGCCTGGGGACGCCGCGGGATCAACCTCACCTTCGGCGCGAAATAGCCCGCCGCCTACATCCACGACTGAGCAACAACGCAGCCATGGACAAGGATTCCGTTTTTTCAAGGCTGGCGAAGCCGCAAATTTCCCACACCTAACCCCAGCCACCGGCTACAGATTTAACCCGAAATCCGAAGTCGAAATATCATTCGAATCATTTTAACCACTGATTTCGCAGATTTACTGATTATCGAGGAGCGCAATTTTTGTGATTTTTCTTTATCTGTGCAATCTGTGTAATCTGTGGTCAAAGCCCTCTTTGTTTGCATTTCAACTTCCGAATTCGGGTTAAAGCAAAATGCTCTAAAGACCTTTGAAGCCACGGTATTCCTGATAGGTGCCAATCGGCACGGAGACCGGGCGCCACTCGCGGTTGAGCTTGCGGTGGCGGTTGATGAAATCGGTGGGGTCGACCCAGTTGACCATGTCGGCAGGCACGCTGTTGCGCACGACGCCGATGGTGATGTTGTGACGCATTTCAAAATGCAGGTGGGCGGGATACATGCCGTAGTTGGTGCCGATCGTGCCGATTTGCTGACCGCGTTTCACCATCTGGCCGACCTTCACCAGCATCGTGTCGAGGTGCGCGTTGAGGGTGTCGACATATTTCACTTCGCCGCCTTCCTTGTCGCGATAGGCATGGCGCGTGAGCACCAACTTGCCCCAACCGGTGCGCACATCGTGAGCAAAAGTCACAACGCCATCGGCGATCGCATAGACCGGATCACCGAGGTCGCTGTCACCACCGCCACGGCCATTCCAGTCCTCGCCAAAATGTTGCGGTGCGCGCAAACGCAGGCCGCGTGATTTGTAATAGCCATCGGCATTCGGTTTTCCGACAGGGAAATCAAATCCATCGGCGAGGTTCATCTTGATGGTTTGCGCGTCCGCCAACGGCGCAAAGCAGAAAAGAATCGCCATCAGGCAGCAGGCATTCAAAGCGCGGATCATCGCGACAAGTCCAACGCCAGCGGCGGTGCTCCGCAAGGGAAAACGCGCAAACGACTGTTTCGTCAGCGCAAACCCTTGAGCGCTTCAAGGATTGCGGCGCGCATGGGCGGGCTGCTCAGGTTGCCGAGATGGCCGCCATTCGGAAACATCGTGAGTTTTTTGCCGGGAAATGTCGACTTGAGCCACGCGGCATCGGAGGGGCCAAGCAGGAAATCATTGTGATTCGAAACCACGCGGATCTTTGAATTTGAGCGCAGCTGTGACGATTTGTTGCGCAGGTCGGCTTCGTAAATGATTTGCGAAGCGGTGATGCCGCGGGTTGCGTAATACGGCACGACGAGTTTGTGGAAATAATCGCTGTAAGACCAGCGGCTGATTTCATCATAGGCGCTGTTGCGGCTCCATGAGGATAGCGGCGCTTGGATCTTGCCGAGGTTGTGACGCGACTGGCTGTTGAAAATCGCATCGCGCAGGATGAAACGGAAGTTGAGGCCGATGAGGTATTTCGATTCATTGCCGCCAAAGGTGACGGGCGGAGTCTTGGCACGCTGGCCGGGCGCGAGCATCATCAGTGCCTTTGTCGCGGTTTGATTGATGCGATCGTCGCGCTCCTCTTGCGGCCATTGAAGAGGTGCTTTGTAAAAAGCATCGAGGAATCCGGCACCGGTTCTGAGATTCACCGGGCTGTTGATCGCCACATAGCGATCGGCAACGAGCAGGTCCCGGCTTTGGGATTTTTCACGCGCTGCGATTTGCAATGTTTGGAATCCACCCATCGAAAGTCCGATGATCGCACGCTTGCCGAAGCGTCCCGGGTGACGCTTTTCCAAATCGTTGTTGATCGCACTGAGCGCGATGAGCAGGTCATTGCTATCGACCGGCGCATAGGCCGGAAGCGCTGCGGTCGATGCGTTGCTCATGAATTCCGGGTGAAACACGCTGCTGATCGTGACCACCGAAAATCCATTCGCGTATAGGTGCTCAGCCACCGCGAGTGCGGTGAGCGAAAGGCGGTGCGAGCCGAGGCCAGGCATCACAAACACCAATGGCGCAGCATCGCGTTGCAGCCAGCAGTTGTACTTAAGCGACTTGCCGGTCGGGTCGATGCGCACGCTCATCGTGCGTCCTTCGAAAGGAAACGACGATGACTCGCAACGGATCGCGGCGACGCCGAGAGTTTCGAGCGTCGCTTGGTCCGCCGCTTCATAATGGCGGTGATTGGTGAAATTCGCATTCGCGATGCCGGAAATCGTGGCCTTGGCCAGCACATAGGAATCGGCCTCGGCGCTCAGCAAGCGCGCCGCATCATCGGCCGATTCGCTCAAGCGATTGAAGGTGCAGAAGCCCGAGACACCGCGTACCGCCGTGATGTAGGTCGTAGGTTCGGCAGCCTTATCGGCGATGAGCCCGGCAGTTTCAGCATCGCTGCTCGGCCCGAGAAATGGCAGCACGACGAAATTTTGCGGCTTCCAACCCCATTGGCTGAAGGTCTGGGCAAAGTCCGCATCGGATCGGCCAACCTTCCAGCGGCTCGCCACATCAAAGAGCCCGCCGACACCGGCAGTCGTGTTGCAGAGAAACCGCAGCGACTCATCGCCCGCACCGGACCAGCGACCTTGCAACGCGTGGTTCAGCAAGCGGCCCGGATAAGTGATGTTGCGCGAAAAATTTCTCACCGATGCGCGAGCCGGCGCCGGGACCAAGCCGCGGTAGCCGGCCGAAAGCGGATGCAAAAATCCGTGCATGAGCCCGCGGTTGAATTCCCACACGCCGCGGTTGAAGGGCTCGATCGGATCCGAGAGCGACTCCGGCATCAACTCATCGCGCGGCACCTGCGCGTGATTCACCGATGGCGCGGTGCACGATGAAAGCATCGCAAAAGCCAAGGCCCCGCATGCCAGAGGCGAACGGCGGGCCTTGAATTTGATGTGCGATTTTTTCATCGGGAAATGATCGTGCCTCAAGCGGTCACCAACTTCACTAGCAGGTCGTCGCTGTCGACCTGATCGCCCTTTTGCACGAGGATTTCGCCAATCGTGCCGTCGGCTGCGGCGCTGACCGTGGTAAGCATCTTCATCGCTTCGAGCACAACGAGCTTGTCGCCGGCCTTCACTTCCTGGCCGGTGGAGACGGCGACCTCGGTGACCATGCCCGGCATCGGCGCACAGGCTTGGGCCGGATTGCCGGGCTCGCCCTTGACGCGGGATGCCTTCGACACCGATTTGAGCGAGTTGTCGAGCACCACCGATTCGCGCGGCATGCCGTTGAGCTCGTAGAAAAGCGCGCGGCGGCCGGCGGAATCCGCTTCGCCGATCGAAATGAGCTTGATGATGAGGATCTTGCCGGGGTCGATCTCGACCTCGATTTCCTCGCCGATTTGCAGCCCGTAAAAGAACGCGCTGGTGGGCAAACTACTAAGGTCATCGTACTTCGCGCGGAACGCATTGAAGTCGGCAAACACCTGCGGGTACATCAGGTGCGAGTAGAGGTCGTCGTCGCTGGCCGGGCGGCCGAGTTTTTTCGAGAGCGTTGCGCGGGTTTCGACGAGGTCGACCGGCTCGGCAAGCTCGCCGGGGCGCTTGGTGGTGGCCTTTTTGTTGCCAAGCACGACCTTCTGAACATCGGCTGGCCAGCCACCATCGGGTTGGCCGAGTCCGCCGGAAAGCATGTCGATCACCGATTCCGGGAAGTCGATCGAGCCGGGCTTGAGCTTTGGCACATCGGCCGCGCGGATGCCGCGGGTGACGAGGAACATGCACATGTCGCCGACGACTTTGGATGATGGCGTGACCTTGACGATGTCACCAAAGAGTTGGTTGACCTCGGCATAGGTGCGGGCAATTTCGCGCCAGCGGTGGCCGAGGCCCATCGCGTTGGCTTGCTCGCGAAGGTTCGTGTACTGGCCGCCGGGCATTTCGTGTTCGTAGACTTCGGCGGTGCCGGCGCGCGGCGCGGAGTCGAAGGGTTTGAAAAAGCCGAGCACCTCCTCCCAATAATCGGAGAATTCGTTGAGCGAGTCGAAGTCCAGCCCCGGATCGCGTTCGGTTTTTGCGAGTGCGGCCGAAACCGAATTGAGGTTCGGCTGCGAGGTTGAGCCCGACATCGATGCGATGGCGAGGTCGACGATGTCGACGCCGGCATCGGATGCAGAGAGCACGGAGGCGGCATTGAGGCCGGAGGTGTCGTGCGTGTGGAAATGGATCGGAATGGCGATTTCCTGTTTGAGCGCGGCGACCAGTTTTTCCGCGGCCATCGGTTTGCAAAGGCCGGCCATGTCCTTGATCGCAAGGATGTGCGCGCCCATGCGCTCAACCTCCTTGGCCTTGGCGATGTAATACTTGAGCGAATACTTGTCGCGCTTCTCGTCGTTGATGTCGCCCGTGTAGCAAATCGCTGCTTCGCAAAGGACCTTGCCGTGCTCGCGCGTGGCCTCCATCGCGACCTGCATGTTGGGCAGGTAATTGAGCGAGTCGAAGATGCGAAAGATGTCCATGCCCGAATCCGCCGCATGCTTGACGAAACCGGCGACGACATTGTCCGGGTAATTTGAATAGCCGACCGCGTTGGATCCGCGGA
>JAGWXY010000020.1 GCA_018969605.1 Verrucomicrobiota bacterium
GCGAACTTCGCGTGAAGGAAACCGATCGCATCACGACCGTCGTCAACAACCTCCGCGCGATGGGTGGCAATGTCACCGAGTACGAAGATGGCATGGAAATCACCGGCGGCTCGCCACTGCACGCTGCGGAGATCGACAGCTTCGGCGACCACCGCATCGCCATGGCCTTTGCCATCGCCGGTCTCTTCGCCTCGGGCGAAACCGTCATTCGCAACACCGAATGCGTGAATACTTCCTACCCGGGATTCGCGCATCATCTCGATGCCATTCGCCGCGAAAAAACCATGCCCGCCGATTTCATGCTGCCAACCACATGCCCTTCGTGAACGCGCCCGACTCCAATCATTTCGCCATCGCCATCGACGGCCCCGCCGCCTCTGGCAAAAGCACCGTCGCACGCCTGCTCGCGCAACGACTCGGACTGGTGATGGTAAACTCGGGCGCGATGTACCGGGCCGTGACATGGAAGGTGCTTGGCGAACACGTCGATCCGCACGACAGCAAGGCAGTGGCAAACCTGCTTCATCGCATCCACATCGAGTGCGGCCACGATGGCATCAGCTCGACCATCACCATCGATGGCATCGACCCTGGCGATGCACTCCGCAGCGAAATGGTGAACGCCAATGTCTCGGCGATCTCTGCCATCCCTGAAGTGCGCGCGGCACTCATCGGCCTTCAACGCGGATTCACCCAACACTCAAATGTGGTGATGGAAGGCCGCGACATCGGCTCGGTGGTTTTTCCCGACACGCCATACAAAATCTACATCGATGCCGCCGAAGAAATCCGCGCCGCGCGCCGCAAGGCCGCCGGTGAGGTCGACTCGATCGCCAGCCGCGATGCCGCCGATAGCTCGCGTCAGACGGCCCCGCTCGTTGTTGCACCCGGTGCCACCCGCCTCGATACATCCAACCTCACCATCGATGCCGCGGTGGATGCCGCGATCGAAATCCTCCGGCATCAAGGGCTCAAAGCCTGAGTGATTGACAAATATTTCCCAACATGAACTGGCTCTACTGGCTCGGCTGGATGTCCTTCGGCTCATCGTTTCGCACGCTCTTTGGCATGCGCGTCATCGGTGAGGAAAACCTCATCACCGAAGGCGCGGTGTTGGTCGCATCGAATCACCAAAGCTATCTCGACCCGCCGCTCATCGGCAATTTGTACAAAACCGAGATGACCTATCTCGCCCGCAAGACGCTCTTCCGAGGCATCGGGAAATGGCTCTACGCGCGGTGGAATGCGATCCCTGTCGACCAAGATCGGCCCGACATGGCGAGCCTCAAGACGATTATCCGCAAGCTCAAGGAAGGCCACCGCGTGCTGGTCTTTCCCGAAGGCTCGCGCACGCTCGATGGCTCGATCGGCGAAGCGGCCCCCGGCATCGGCCTCATCGCCGCGAAGTCCGGTGTGCCGATCCAGCCGGTCCGCATCCGCGGCGCCCGCGAAGCCCTACCCCGAGGCTCGGGCCGTATTCGGTTCTCGCGCATCACCGTCAGCATCGGCGCGCCCATCCGGCTCACCCCGCAGGAGTTGGAATCGGCCAAAGGCAAGGCCGACTACGACCAAATCGCCAAACGCATCATGGCAGCCATCGAGGCTCTGTGATTGCAAATATAAACAATCAAGCGAAGGCGGCTTTGGGGGCGTTTGCGGGTTTTCCACTAGCGGCAGGTCGCCCACACCCACGCTTTTGCCGCGTGACAAACCGTCCGGAGGCCTTACATTCAAGCAAATTAAGGGTTTCCCGTTGCCCTCAAGCGGCGAAATGGAAAATAATGTCAAGCCACGCAATAAATGCACTTGTCATGTATATAAATTTTTACCATTGTATATATAAAGACATTAGAATTAGTAGATAAGCCAAATACGGAATGAATTCTTGATGCCCCGCCGGAAAACCGCAACAATTAGAAACCGATGTACAAAAAGACTATGGATCCAATACCCGTCCGACTGCCAGCCGAACTTCAGGCGCGTGTCGATCAACTCGCAAACAAGATGGCTATCTCGCGATCTGCCGTTCTGCGTCTCGCAGTACGCCAGTGGCTTGATGCCGCCGAACACTTCGGAACCAATCCGATGTTGCGGGAAGAACCGGCAAGCTACGCCAGCAAGTCTGGTAAGGCAGTGAAAGCCGTCAAAACGCCAAAAGGCAAGGCTGGTCGCAAAAGCGGCCTTGGCGCTTACTAAGGCGACTGACCTGTCATTATAACCATCAACACCATCCGCAAGGGTGGAACTAACCTCCCACGCCAACAACGGCGTGGGAGGTGTTTTTTTGCCAGTTGCGGATTCGCGGTGGGCGTGCCATCCTCGCGCATGATCCATCGATTGGTTCCCACGCTTTCCTTGCTGGCCGCATTCGCAGTCTTGCTTCACGCGCAAGAAACGCCCGCAGATGAAAAACCCGCAGCCGAGGTCAATGACATCCCCGCCGACCTGCTCGACGAAGCGCACATGCGCGAAGAGCTGGGCGTGAATGAATTTACCGCGCCATCGATTTCGAAGCTCTTCGACACGCTGCAGTTTCTCATGCCGCTGCCCTTGGTCGAGACCGAGCGCGTGATGCCCGACCGCATGCCGCTCGATCGCTCCGACCTCGCCATCGAGTTGGGCTTTTTGATCGCCAATGGTTTCCTCGTCGTACAGGCGGAGCAACTCGACAAGGTCGAAACGCTCGCCGCCGACCTCACGCGCTACAGCAAGGCGCTCGGCGCCGGTGATCGTGTGAACCGCCACGCGGCGAGCTTGCTCGACAGCGCGAAGAAGGCCGATGTCGCGCAACTCAAAAAAGAACTCGCCGCCACCCAGCGCGATGTCGAAGCTGAACTGGTTTCGCTCAAGGACGCCGATCTCGCGCACCTGATCTCGATGGGCGGATGGATCCGCGCGCTCGAAGTCTCGACGGTCGCGGTGGACAAGCAGTTTTCCGAAGAGCGTGCCCGCAAGGTGATGCGGGAAGACATCGCCGATTATTATACCGAGTCGATCGCCGGGCTCGAGCCGCGCATTTCCGAACGGCCGAACTACCTCGCGATGCGCGACCTGCTTGCAGGCCTCCGCTCGGAGATGACCCTTCAGGATGGCCAGGCGCCGACGCCGGAAATGATGCGCGAGATTCGCGAAAAAGCGGCACAGCTCGTTGGGCTCGCACTGCAACGCAAGCAATGAGCGTGAACGCGAGGATCGATTGCGGCACGCCTGCCTTGCTGGAATTTCGCGGGCCCGATGCCGTCAGGTTTCTCAACGGACAGGTCACTCAGGATGTCCGTCGGCTTGATGCGGAAAATGCCGCGCTGCCATCGTGCATCACCGATGCGAAAGGTCGCCTGCAGTTCCGCGTGTGGTTGATGAAATCCGCCGATGGCGCGCTATGGGTCTCGGCACCGGGCGTGGATGCGGAGGCGCTCGAAGCGCGCATCACGCGCTACCTCATCGCCGACGAGGTCGAGGTCGCCGACCTCAGCGGCAAGTGGTCACTCGTGCATTTCACTGCCGATCCCGGGGCGGCACCCGCAGGTGTGATCGCGCGTGAGTCCGCACGCTTTGGCGTCGTGGGTACCGATTGGTGGATTCCTGCCAGCTTGGCAGTCGATTTTTCGGAATCGTTTCCTTTGCTGCAAGGCGATGCGCTCGAAGCCTTTCGCGTTGCCCACGGCGTGCCGGCATGGGATCGCGAACTTTACGATGGGCTGCTACCGCCCGAAGCGGGTCTCGATACCTCCGACATTTCCTATCACAAAGGTTGCTACATCGGCCAAGAGGTGATCTCGCGCATCAAGCACGCGGGCAAGCTCAACAAGCGGCTCATTCACGCGAGAGTCGATGCCAGCGTCTCGATGGAATCGGAATTGCTCGACGCCGCAGGCAAGCCCGCCGGCGAAATCACCAGCGTTTCGCCCGTATCATACGGCGGCAAACGCGACATCATGGCCTATCTGAAACGCGGCGCGCTTGAGGTCTACTTCATGAGCCCCGATGGCACGCGTCATCCCGTGGGTGCGGAAAACTAAGCGCGTTGGCGTGCGGTCTGCTTTCGTCTTGTTCTTCGGTTGCAATGAAGAACAATGATGGGAATGAACTTTGATTGGATCCCGCTTGCCGCTGGCGCGACCCATGTTTCGCCGCTGTTTGCATTGCTGACGCTGGTGCTTGTGCTCGCGGTGCTGCTTTCGCTGATTCTGATCCGCGCGCGTCAAAGCCTGCTGGTTGGTTATCTTTTGTGCGGCGTGTTGATCGGCAACTCCGGGCTCACCTGGCTGACCGGTGCCGATCATGGTGGTCCGGTGATTCGCGAGCTGGCGGAGATCGGCGTGGTGCTGCTGATGTTCACGCTGGGGATTGAATTTTCGCTCACCGAGTTGCGCCACCTTTGGCGCTCGGCGTTGATCGGCGGCGGATTGCAGGTGGCGATCACTTCGCTCTTGGCTGGCGGGCTTGCGGCCGCGTTGGGATTTCCTGCGGTCGATTGCATCGTGCTCGGCGTCGCGATGGCCTTGAGCTCGACCGCCGTGGCGATGAAATCATTTCAGGATTCCGGCCAGCAAAACAGCCCCGGCGCGCGCGCTGCGCTCGGCATCGCGCTTTTTCAGGACATTCTTGTGATCGTGTTTTTCCTGCTCTTGCCGATCCTCTATCAGGATGGCAGTGGCAATCTCGCTGGCAATCTTGGTGGTGCCTTGTTGAAAGGTTTGCTCTTTCTTGCGGGTGCCGGATTGCTCGGCCGTTTCGGCATCACGCCGCTGCTACACGCGGTGGCCGCGACGCGCAGCCGCGAGCTTTTCACGCTCACGGTCGTCGGCCTTTGCGCGGGCGTCGCATGTGCCGGCGGTGCGCTCGATCTCTCGCTGGCACTTGGTGCCTTTGCCGCGGGCCTGGTGGTGAGCGAGTCGATTTACAGCCATCGCATTCTCGCCGAGATCCTTCCTTTCAAGGATTTGTTCCTCGCGATTTTTTTCATCTCGGTGGGTTTGCTCATCGACCTGCGGGTGGTCGCGGATCAATGGCTGCTCGTCCTCGCTGGCAGCGCGTTGATTCTAACGCTCAAGGGCGCGGTGGTTTTTTTCGTGCTGAAAGCCCTGAAACTTTCCGGCAGGCCATCGCTCTTGGCGGCGGCGGCGCTCTCGAGCACCGGTGAGTTCACGCTTGTGCTGATTGGCAAAGCCGGTGGCTTTCGTCCGCTCGAGCCGGCCACCGAACAAATGCTTCTCGTTTGTACCGCAGTGACCATGGCCGTTGTGCCGACGCTCATGCGAAGTGTGCCGCGCATCGCGAAATGGCTGGAAGGGAAGGGCCTGATGAGTACCCGCCGCAGCGCGACGGACCAATTCGTGCCATCAGGCGCGATCAAAAAAATCAGCGACCATGCCGTCATTTGCGGTTACGGCCCGGTCGGTCGCGCCCTCAACGAAGCGCTCACCCGCTGCGGCGTCGACACGCTGGTGCTCGAGATGAATGCCGAAACCGTGCGACACCTGAAGGCACAGGGCCAGGCGGTGCTGTTTGCGGATGCGACCCATGTTGAGGCGCTCGACCTTGCGGGCATCGGCCGCGCGCGCCTCGTGGCTTTCACCTTTCCGGCGGTCAATGCCACCTGTGCGGCCGTACCGCTGGTGCGCGAGCGCAATCCCGATGTGCTGATCTTTGGTCGTGCAAAGTACCATGCCGAGGTCGAGCGCCTGCGCGAGCTTGGCGTGCGGGTGATCCATGACGAACGCGAAACCGCTGTGGCGATGGTGCAGGCCGCGGTTTCGACCTACGAACGAAACGACATCGATGCCGAACAAATCGTGCGCGATGTGGTGGATGAAAGAGCGTGACCTCTGCGGTTTTTGATCGGTTTCCGGAAATTTTCCCTTCAGCATCCCCGCGTGGCCCTGCTTCTGGCGATCGAATCCTCCTGCGATGAAACCGCGGTCGCCATCGTGCGTGGCGAAGCGGGCTGCTGCGCGGAAATTCTCGCATCGGAAATTTCATCGCAGATTCCGTTGCATCGCGAGCATGGCGGCGTGGTGCCCGAGCTCGCATCGCGCAACCACTCGCTGCATGTGCGCGCGCTGGTCGAAGCAGCCCTTGCCAAAGCATCCGTCGCGGTCGACGAGGTCGACGCTTTTGCCGCCACCACCGGGCCCGGCCTCGCATCATCGTTGCTGATCGGCAGCACTGTCGCGAAGGGCATCGCCTGCGCGCTTGATCGGCCATTTCTTGGGATCAACCACCTCGAAGGTCACCTGCTCTCGCCATTTCTTGATCGCAGTTCCGTGCCGCCGCACTTGGCGCTGATCGTTTCCGGAGGTCACACGCTCTTGCTCGATGTCGAGCGCGCGGGTCATTACAGGCGGCTTGGTGGCACGCGCGATGATGCGGCGGGCGAGGCGTTCGACAAAGTGGGCAAGATGCTCGGGCTGCCATATCCGGGCGGGCCCGAAATCGAAAAGGAAGCGCGCGGCGGCAATCCCGCGGCCTTCGATTTCCCGCGGCCGATGCTGCACGATCCGCACCTTGATTTTTCATTCTCAGGGCTCAAGACCGCCGTGCTTTACACCCTCGAACGCGGCATGGGGAGTGCCAGTCGCGCCGACCTTTCCGCATCATTTCAAGTGGCGGTGATCGAAATTCTCGTCGGCAAAACTTTGCGTGCCGCACGCGAATCCGGTCGTGACGCGATCGCGTTGTCCGGCGGCGTGAGTCTCAACCGCGCGCTGCGCGAAGCCTTTGAAATCGCCTGCGAAAAGCAGAATATTGAGCTCCTGACCGCCGCACCGGCACTCTGCACCGACAACGCGGCGATGATTGCCTTCGCCGCGCTCTTGCGTTACTTTGAAGGAGAAACCACCAGCCTTGAAGAAGACATCCATCCCAACCTCCCGCTCGTCTAAAGCTCATGCCAAGGACAAGCCCGCCAGCACCATGAAGTTTCGGACCTTGGTCTTCGATTTCGATGGCACCATTGCCGATACCCTCGGTGAGTCCCGCAGAATTTTCAACGAGCTCGCGCCCGACTACGGCATCCGCCAGGTTGCCGAACATGAGGTCGAGAAACTCCGCCATCTTTCGCTCAAGCAACTGCTCGAGCATCTCGACATCCCGAAACGCCGCGTGCCATCGCTCATCGCGCGCGGCACTTCGATTCTTCGCGGCAGCATCACCCGCCTCGACCTCATCCAAGGCATGTCGGAGGTGCTCACCGAGTTGCGCGTGCATGTCGAGTCCTTCGGCATCCTCACATCCAACACGCCGGAAAATGTCGACCTTTTCCTGCGGGGTCACGGCCTGCGCGAAATTTTCGATTTCATTTCCTCGACCTCCAAGCTCACCGGCAAGTCCAAGCACCTGAAGGCGATCCGCAAGACCTTCTCACTGCGCGCCGAAGAAATGCTCTATGTCGGCGACGAACTCCGCGATGTGAAGGCTTCGCAAAAGGCAGGCATCCCGATCGCCGCGGTCACTTGGGGATTCAATTCACGCGAGTCGCTCGCCGCCGAGAAGCCGGATTTCATCTTCGACCAACCGCAGGACTTCATGCGCCTGCTCAAGCCGCATTGAGCACCCCGCGCGGTGCCTGAATGAATTGACAGCCGGCAGGTCGGGCGATCAGGCTTCCTGCCATGTCCGAGGATAAATCAGCACCCGAAAAACCCGAAGCTGGGGATGAGATCAACGATGGTGGCGCCATCCACACCAAGCCCTCGATGCCGCCGACGATGGTGCTGGCATTTGTGATCATTGCGTTGCTCGGCGTGCTGATTGTGATGGGGCTGCGCGGTGGTTTTGGCAGAGGTTCGGCTAGCTCGTCGGATCTCACCCAACTGCAAGCCGAGGCGAACGCCATCCGCGGTCAGCTCAATCGCGAGCGCATGTCGATGGGCCTGCGTCCGCTTGAAAGCGGGTCAGAGTCTGCGGAAGACATCGCCGCGAGGCTCAAGAAGGATGCCGACACGATGGCGGCGCTCGCGACGAGTCTCGAATCGATGCTTGGTGAAAAGGATGCGGCGATTACTGCGAAAAATTCCGAGCTCCTGCGCTCCGAGCAGCTGCGCCAAAGCCTTGCGGCGGAAAGCTCACGGCTTCAGGCCGAGCTTCAACGCGCCTTGGTTGCCAGCTCCGAAGTCGACCGCTTGCGTCGTGAGTTCGATGCGCTGAAGTCGCAACGCGATGCCTTGAGTGCGGAGCTTGCAGCGAAGGGTGGCGGTGTTTCAGCGGATGAGTTCGCCGACTTTCAACGCCGCCTCGACGAAGCCCTGCGCGCGAAGGACTTTTTTGAAAACCGCGTGAAAGAACTCGAGGCCGAGCTTGCAAAAGCACGGCTTTTTGCGAGCTCCGAAAGCGAACTCTTGCCGGCAGCCGTCGAGTTGTTCCGCAACCTGCGCGAGTTGGAAAATCGCCCGGACTCGGACCTAACCACCGCTTACAGTGGATTCGGAGTGAAGCTCGGCGCGAATGTCCTGCACACGCTCACATTTGCCACCGGCTCAAGCGGCCTCACTCCGGCCGATGAGGAAATCATCGCGCGCCTTGGCGAGGAAATCCCCGATGGCGACCTGATGCTGGTGATCGGCTATGCGTCGGAAACCGGCAATGTCGACAGCAACCGCGCGCTCTCATCGGATCGTGCCACAGCGGTTGCGCAAAAATTTTCCAGCATCAAGCGTCCGGGTCAACTGGTGCAAGCGGTCTACCTCGGCCAGACCGATCGTTTCAGCAGCCGCATCCCGGAACGCAACCAGCTTTGTGAAATTTGGCGCATCCGCAAAAAGTGAGACGCGGCCAATTTCCCCGACCCGCCATGCCCCGCCCGCAGCGTCAACCATTTCCCCCACGCAAGGGCGTCCCATCGGGGTCTCGTTCTGCGGCAAAAAATTCCGAGCAAAGCCTCGGCTGGGACCCGGTTGCAGCGTGGTACGACAAGCTCGTTGGCGAAAGCGGCTCGGACTACCATCGGCATGTGATCCTGCCCGCGGCGCTGCGACTACTCGCGCCGCAAGCGGGTGATGCGGTGATCGATGTCTGCTGCGGCCAAGGTGTGCTTGCGCCGCCATTGCTGGCTGCGGGCATCGCGCGTTTTACTGGTGTCGATGCGAGTCCGCGTTTGATCGATGCCGCAAAATCCCGACATCGCAATGAGCCGCGGGTTTCATGGATCCAAGCCGATGCCTGCAAGCCCGGCGCTTGGGCCGATGAATCTTACGACGCAGCCTCCTGCCTGATGGCGGTGCATGATGTCGAGGACATCGGTGGTTTGTTTGCCAACATCCGCCGTGCTTTGAAAGTCGGCGGCCGGGCCGTGGCCATTCTCATGCATCCATGTTTTCGCATCCCGCGCAAAAGCCATTGGGGTTGGGATGCGGATCAGAAAATCCAATTCCGCCGGCTTGATTCTTATGGCACGCCGATTGCGATTCCCATCACCACCCACCCAGGCAAGGGCACGGGCGAGGAAACGCTCTTTCATCATCGGCCGCTTGCCGATCTGCTCAATGCGCTTGCCGGCAACGGGCTCGCGCTCGCGGCATGCGAGGAACTCTACAGCCATCGCCGCTCACAAGGCAGCGGGCCTTTCAGCAAGGCCGAACACAAGGCTGCCGAGGAATTTCCGCTGTTCCTTGCGCTCAAGGCGACACGCTTGGGGTGAGTGAACTACGATAACCATCGTAGTTCACCCAAGCATCGCGCGGAAGCGTGGCAGGATTTTGCTGAACAGCGAATTTTTTCCGCCACGGGCAAGCTGCATGGCGACCAGGTCGCCGGCGCTGACCGGATCGATCGGCGAGAGTGAGCTGGCCTTGTACCCGGGTGCTTCGATGCGCCGCTCGACATGGGCTGAGCCAGCGGCTTGGGAAATCACGGCCGAGCGATCACCCGCGCGCAAAACCAGCATTGAAACTGGCGGCGCGGCGGCATCCTCGCGCAGCTGCGCTTCGATTGCGATTCCTGCGGGTGAAACAAAGTTGAAATTTTTCGCAGCCTTGCCGCCGTCGCGTTTCGCATCGCTCCATCCGGCCTGCACCGCTAGCCACGCCAGCAACTGCAGCGCGCTGTTGCGGTGATCGGGATGGTAGGCGATCTCAACGCGATCGATCTCGGCGATCGCGCCTTGCGCGGTCGGGTCATCGAAGATGCTGGCCACACCGAGGCGGAACTGCCACGTGCGCGACCATGCGTGATCTTGCAGGATGAGATCACCGTTGGAATGCGAGGCCTCGTCGATTTTTCGAAACGATTCGGCAGGGTCGACCCACGACGAACTGTCGATGATGAGGCGGTCGATCACGCTCACCAGGCGTTCGGAAAAAATGCCTGAAAGCTCGCCCTGCCACCAGAACACCAGCGGCAGATCGGAATCGAGATGAGCAAATACCGTGTTGCGAAAGCGGCCGGTGACCTTGCCTGTGAGGTGCAGGGCGATTTGCTCGCAGCAGACCGATCGCCTGCCGTGGTCGAGATGGCAGTGGGCTGTGATCCATGCCTGAATGCCGGGTACTGGCTGGTCGGGGTCGACCTCCACGAGGATCGCGCGGCAGGCATGCTCGCGGGTAAGATGGCGGACGATGGCGGAGTTTTCCAGCAGGGCGCCGGGTTTTTCCGAATAGACCACGAGATTGATCAAGGACGCATGGGTGCGCGATTCGTCCTGCGCGCGGAGTTTGTGCAGCTCGCGGTCGATGGCGTGGACCGGCACTTCGATGCCCAGCTCGGCGCGAGCCTCGGATAAGGTTGGTTGAGAAGGCGCGCTCATGTGTTGCGAACTTGAGAAATGTGGCCAGAAATTCCAGCATTAGGCAAGCATCCCACGGCAGGAACTGGACCTCCACTTTGCCGCCGAATTTTTTTGGCAAAGAATCGTGCTTGCGTGAGATCCGGCATTGGTAATGCTTTTCAGCCGCCAGCCATGTCCGCAAATCCGAAGCACATTGAAAAACCCCTGCTCAATGATGGTTTCCAGCTCCTGGAGTCCGAGCTTGCATTTGCCATGGAGTCATTCGGTGCGATGCTCGCCCGCCTGGGCCACAACGACCTCGCCGGCCGCTTGCCATGGAGCGGCAAGCCGCTGACCGCCGCCGATGGAATCGATCGCGGGTTGGGTCAGGCCTACTCGATCGCATTTCAACTTTTGAACATCGTCGAAGAACGCGTCGCGGCACAGGTCCGGCGCTGGCGCGAAAAAGCCCATGGCCCAGCTGCGGAGAAAGGCCTTTGGCCCGACAAGCTCGCGGCGATGCGCCACATGGGGCTCGATGCCGCCGGCATTCTTGAAGTGCTGCGGCAAGTGCGGCTCGAGCCGGTGCTCACTGCCCACCCGACCGAGGCAAAACGCGAGACCGTGCGCGAACGGCATCGCGAGATTTACGACATCATGCAAGAGCGTGAAAACTCGACCTTTACCGAAAGGGAGCGCGAGCGCGGACGCCGCGCGCTGGAGTCGAGATTGGAAACGCTGTGGCGCACCGGTGAGATCCATGTCACCCGCCCAAGCATCAACCAGGAATTGGAAAACGCGTTGTTCTATTTGCGCGAAGTTTTTCCCGAAGCGGTTTCGCGCGCGCACACGCACCTTCGCGAAGCATGGGAGCAGGCGGGCTTCCCGCTCGATGACTTGGAAGACATGCCGCCGATGATCCGCTTTGGCACTTGGATCGGTGGAGACCGCGACGGGCATCCGGGCGTGACGGCCGAGGTGACTTCGCACGCGCTCGCCTCGCTGCGCTTCAACGCGCTGCGCTTGTTTGCAAGGCAGCTTGAACGCCTCGCGCACAACCTGCCGCTGAGCCGATACTTCCAACAAGTACCGACCGCGTTGGAGGATCTCCTTGCGCGTCTTGCGTCCGAGCTTGATGGACACCATGAGGATTCCGGCGTTGGTGCTTTGCAACTTCAGCATGCCGAGGAACCGTGGCGGCTTGCCGCGCATTTGATGCGGCTCAAGGTGCTTGTTTCGCGCGATCATCCGGATGCCGATGCGATCTATCGTAACCCCGAAGACCTCGCCGCCGACATTGCGGTGCTCGAGGAAACGCTGAATGCCGCCGGCGCCGAGGCCTTGGTTGGTGATTTCATCCAGCCGCTGCGCCGCCAGCTCGCGGTGTTTGGATTTCACTCGGCGATTCTCGATGTGCGGCAAAACTCCGCGTTTCACCAAAAGGCGCTTGGCCAACTGCTTGCCAAGGCGGGCATCGCCGATGCGGCAAATTTCGATCAATGGTCGGAGGAAAAACGCCTCGCGTTCCTCAATGCCGAGTTGCTTTCACCGCGGCCATTTCTTGCGTCGGGCATCTCCGCCGGTGCCGAAGCGGATGCGGTGCTCGACTGTTATCGCGTGCTTGTCGCGCATCGTTCGCGCTGCGGCGATGCCGGGCTTGGCGCGTTGATTGTCTCAATGACGCGTGGCACCGCCGATCTGCTCACGGTGTATTTGCTCGCACGCGAAGCGGGCCTCATGGAAATGCGCGACAATGGTTTGGCATGCCCGCTGCCGGTGGTCCCTTTGTTTGAAACCATCGACGACCTCGAGCACGCGCCCGGCATCGTCGATGAGTTTCTTTCGCATCCGGTCACGATGCGCAGCCTGAGTGGCGGCGACTTCCAGATGATGCTGGGATACTCGGACTCCAACAAAGACTGTGGCATTCTCTCCAGCCAGTGGGCCTTGCACAAAGCGCAGGTCGAGCTCTCGGCCGTGTGCGCCAAACATGCGGTGCGCCCGGTGTTTTTCCATGGTCGTGGTGGCACGGTCGGCCGTGGTGCGGGCCCCGCGCATTGGTTCATGGAAGCCTTGCCGCATGGCGCGCTTGGTGGTGCCTTCCGCATGACCGAGCAGGGCGAAACCATTGCGCAAAAATACGCGCACTGCGGCTCGGCGACCTATCACACCGAGTTGCTGCTTGCATCGGTGGCATCGGCGACCGCCAAGCATCGGCATGCAAAAACCGCGGCCGATGCCGATCCGCTGCTGCTCGAGCAACTCGCTTCGTGGAGCCGCGAGGCATACAAGGATTTCTTGCACGAGCCGGGCTTCATCGATTTTTACCGCAGCGCCACACCGATCGATGCCTTGGAAAATGCGCGCATCGGATCGCGTCCCGCGCGACGCACCGGTCGAGCGACGCTCGAAGACCTGCGGGCGATCCCATGGGTGTTTTCGTGGACCCAATCACGCTTTTATCTTCCCGGCTGGTATGGTGCAGGGTCGGCGCTCGAGCGCTTGCGTTTGGAAAACCCGGAAGGTTTTGCCAAGCTCTCGGGTCAGGTGCAGGGCGTTCCTTTCCTGCGTTATGTCATCACCAACATCGACAGCTCGCTGGCCAGCGCCAATGAAGACATCATGCGTGCCTACGCATCGTTGGTGCCCGATGAAAAACTGCGCGAGACTTTCCTTGGCATGATCCTCGATGAATTCCGCCGCACACATGATGCCGTGCGGGATTTGTTCCAAGGTGACTTCATCGACCGCCGTCCGCGCATGGCGCGCACCCTCGACATCCGCGAGGAGCCGCTGCGCGTGTTGCACATGCAGCAGGTCGCCTTGCTGCGCGAATGGCGCTCGCGCCTTGCCGCCGGTGATGATGCGGGCGCGGAAATGATGATCCCGGATTTGTTGATCTCGGTGAATGCGATTTCATCCGGCCTGCGCACCACGGGTTGATCCCGCAGCGGCGCTTTACAACCTGCGCCACTGGTTGCCGTCCTGCATGAGCAGATCATCGGCTTCCTTTGGTCCCCAAGTGCCAGCGACAAACTCGGCCATCGGCGGCGGGTTGGATGATTGGTGCCATGCATGTTCGATCTGGTCGATGAAGCGCCATGCCTCCTCGACTTCGTCGCGTCGCGCAAAGAGCGTCGCATCGCCGGCGATCGCATCGAGCAGAAGCCGTTCGTAGGCCTCGGGGCTCGCCTTGCCGAAACTGGTGGCGTAGTGGAAATCCATTTTCACCGGTTCGAGCCGCAGGCTGTTGCCGGGGATTTTTGAAACCATGCGCAGCGAGATGCCTTCGTCGGGCTGGATGCGGATGACGAGCACATTGCCGCCCGGCGTGCCGCCGCAGCTGGCATTAAACAACACGCATGGCGCTTCCTTGAAGTGGATGGAAATTTCCGTCGACTTCTTCGGCAGGCGTTTGCCCATGCGGATGTAGAACGGCACACCGCTCCAGCGCCAAGTGTCGATGAGCAAACGTACCGCGACATAGGCCTCGGTCTTGGATTCCGGATTCACCCGGTCCTCTTCGCGATACCCCGGGACCGGCACGCCATCGACATGGCCTGCGGTGTACTGCGCGCGAATGACATTGGCGGCGACTTTTTCCGGTGTGTCCCATTGGCGCAGCGAGCGGATGACCTTCACCTTTTCATCGCGCACGCCATCGGCGCTGAGATCGGTTGGCGGTTCCATCGCGACGAGGCTGAGCAATTGCAGCAGGTGGTTTTGCACCATGTCGCGCAATGCGCCGGCGGTGTCGTAGTAACCGCCGCGGCCGCCTTCCATGCCGAGGTTTTCCGAACAGGTGATTTGCACATGGCTGATGTGCTTGCTGTTCCAGAGGGGCTCGAAAATGGCGTTGGCAAAGCGCAGCACCATCAGGTTCTGCGCGGTTTCCTTGCCGAGATAATGGTCGATGCGATAGGTGTCGCGTTCCTCGAAGGTGGCGTTGACGACCTCATTGAGATGCCGCGCAGTTGCGAGATCGGTGCCGAAGGGTTTTTCGACAATCACCCGTGCCCAGCAGCCATTGGCGGCGCGGTTGAGTCCGGCATTCTTGAGGTTGATCAGAATTTCATCAAAGAACTCCGGCGCGGAGGCGATGTAAAACAAACGGTTGCCGGCACCGCCGCGCACGGCATCGATGGCGGCAAGTTTTTCGGCAAGCCGGCGGTAGCCATCGGCATCGGAAAATTCCGACTGGTGGTAGCTCACCGATTCGATGAATGATGACCAGATTTGTTCGTCATGCCCGGAGCGCGAGACCTTGCGGTTCACATCGACGAGGCCGGCGCGAAACTCCGCGTCGGATTTTTCACGGCGCGCAAAGCCGATGATTTTCACCCCGGTCGGCAACTCGCCATCGACGGCGAGATTGTAGAGCGCCGGAATGAGCTTGCGGTGGGTGAGGTCGCCGGTGGCGCCAAATATCACCACCGTGCATGGCTCCGGAGTCGAGCGGGAGACCAGGTCTTCGCGAAAGGGATTCATGGGTGAGGGAAGGCTGAAGGCGATGCGGCTACCGCCGTTCGCATGCCGGGATCACGCAGGCATCGGGAAATCGCGGTTGAATGCGAAGACCCGGTCGCGGAGTGCGTGGAGTTTCTGGATGTCGGAGTGATTGGAAAGTGCTTCGTGAATGAAGTCGGCGACCTTCTCGACATCGCTTTCCTTCATGCCGCGAGTGGTCACGGCGGGCGTGCCGATGCGGATGCCGCTTGGCTTCATCGGGCTGCCGGTGTCGAAGGGGATGCCGTTTTTGTTGACCGTGATGCCGGCCTCATCGAGCGCGTGCGAGGCATCGGCGCCGTTGAGGTTTTTTGAACGCAGGTCGACGAGCATCACATGGTTGTCGGTGCCGCCGGAGACGATGCGGTAGCCGTGCTGCGTGAGGCGTGCGGCGATTGCCTGCGCGTTTTTTACGACTTGCTGCGAGTAGGTTTTGAATTCCGGCTTGAGTGCCTCGCCGAAGCAGACCGCCTTGGCAGCGATCACATGCATGAGCGGGCCGCCTTGCACGCCGGGGAACACCTGCGCATCGATTTTTTTCGCGAACTCTTCCTTGCAGAGGATGATGCCGCCGCGCGGGCCGCGCAGGGATTTGTGGGTGGTTGATGTCACAAAATCCGCATGCGGCACCGGACTCGGATGCACGCCTGCGGCGACGAGACCGGCGATGTGAGCCATGTCGACAAAAAGATAAGCGCCAACTTCGCGGGCGAGCTTGCCCATGCGTTCGAAGTCGATCACGCGCGAATAGGCCGAGGCGCCGACAGTGATCAGCGCGGGCTTGAGCTCACGCGCGGTTTTTTCGAGTTCCTCGTAATTGATCCGCTCGTCGTCGGGCGAAACGCCGTAGTGGGTCACATCGTAAAAACGGCCCGAAAAGTTTGCCTTGTGACCGTGCGTGAGATGGCCGCCATGCGCGAGGTCCATCGTGAAGATCTTGTCGCCGGGTTTGAGCACCGAGAAATAAACCGCGGTGTTGGCTTGCGAGCCGGAGTGGGGTTGGACATTCGCGTGCTCGGCGCCAAAGAGCTCCTTGGCGCGGTCGATCGCGAGTTGTTCGACGACATCAACATGCTCGCAGCCGCCATACCAACGACGGCCGGGATAGCCTTCGGCGTATTTGTTGGTGAGGATCGAGCCCTGGGCCTCCATCACGGCGGGCGAGGCAAAGTTTTCCGAAGCGATCAACTCGACATGGTTGCGCTGGCGTTTTTCCTCGGCGTTGATCGCATCATAAATGGCGGTGTCGCTCTGCGCGATGCTGCTGCCGGAGGATTTGCAAACACGTGCGTCGTGGCGGCCACCTTCGAAGCGGGCACCGAGGAAGGCATCGACCATCGCGATGGCGGTCGGCACATCGGTGTACTTGCCGCTGAGGCAAAGGATGTTCGCGTCGTTGTGCTGGCGGGTGATCAGTGCCTCGTCGACCGAGCGGACATTGGCCGCGCGCACGTGGCGGTGACGGTTGGCGGCGATGCTCATGCCGACGCCCGAAGTGCAGCCGAGGATGCCGAAATCGAAGGTCTCGTCGGCGACATTGCGGGCGACCACATTGGCGTAGTCGGCATAATCGACCGAGCCATTGCTGTGGGTGCCGAAATCGTGGACCTCGTGGCCGATCGATTTGAGGTGGGCAACAACGGCGTTTTTGAGGTCGAAGGCGCCGTGATCGGCTCCAATGGCAATGCGAAAAGTGGGGTGGCTCATGGCGTCGCGGGATTCAAGACTGGGGCGGGGGAATTGAAAACCGGAAAGTTTACTGAATCGGGCAAATGCGATGCCCGGAAGCATTTTGGCACCTGCGCCGGCATGAAAAAATCCACCCTCCGGAAGCCGAAGGGTGGATCTTTACCGATGCCATCAGACTGATGGAAATTTTCGTAGGCGAAAGTGTCTTGGCGTGGTGGCGTGTCGCTCCTCACGCGGCGGATTGTTTTTCGGATTCGCGTGCGAGTTGGTCGAGTAGGCGCGACATGGCGTCTTCCGGGCTTGTTTGCCACTCCTCGGCCTTGGCCAGAATCAACTCCTTGGCCTGATCGCTCAGATCGGATAAACGGATTTCAAGTGTCTTCGCCATGTTATTACTCGAACGTTAAATTGATTCATGTAACGGGAATTCGTCAATGAAAAACATGGAAAAAAAATGGCGCGGGCGCGTCGCTGAGGCATATTTCCTGCATGGCTTTGAAGGAAAACCCCTTCCGGCAATGGATGGATGAGAACAAACTCTCAGCCTCCGAGCTGGCGGGACCATTGGGAGTGAGCGTGCAGACGATTCACAATTGGAGATCCGCAGGTGTGCCACCACGGCGACAACCTTATGTCAGGGACACCATGGCGCGTTGGCATGTCATCGCTTCGCGGCCGATGAATTCGATTCTGGTCACTGCAGGGGAAAAACAATTCGAGCAATGGAGCGAGGCGGCACTCGCTTGTGGCAAGACGCTGATCAAGTGGGCGACCGAAGGGCTCGACGAATTGGCTGCGCGCCGCGCGGCGCAAGCAACGGTAAAGCCGATTTCCAAAGCGGTGAAAGTACCCGCAAGGCCGGTGCCGCGACATGGCTCGGAGCCTTCGTATTGAGTGTTCGCGGCAGCATCGCGAACTAGCACCTCTAGGGCACAATCCGCACGCGATCACCTTCGGAGGTCATCGCAAACAACTTCGCCGCGTTGCTGGCGGGCAGGCGGATGCATCCGTGTGAGGCGGGATATCCCGGCAGGTAGCCTTGATGCAGCCCGAAGTCGGAGCCGCTGAGCCTTTGGAAAAACGGCATGCTCGAATGATAGATCGTCGAGGTCCACGAGCGGTACTTGTTGGTGATTACAAATTCGCCCGTCGGCGTGCAATATCCTCTGCGGCCGGTTGATACCTTGGAGGAAAAAATTTCAGCGCCCATGGCGTCGTAGACGCGAGCGACTTGCTCCTTAAGGCGTATTTCCACATGGCGTTCCTCGCGATGCGGGTCCTTGCCGAGCACCAGGCGCATCATGCGCACATCATTTCGGCGCGCGGCAAAGCTGAGCGGCCAGTACCAGGCGCGTCGGGTGCGCACATTCATTTTTGCACCGGCGTCGATAAGGCACTTGGCGGTATCGATGTTGCCCGAATCGATCGCCATCATGAGCGGTGTGGCACCGCTGTCATGTTTCAGAACCCAGCGCATGGCTCCCTCGCGTACGAGGTTGAGAAATTCGTTGGTGGCTGGGAGGATGAAGGGGGTATTGGGATCGCCGCCCAACCCGATGATGGTGCGCACCGTGTGAGTGCAGCCGCGGGCGATCGCGACATGGAGGGCGGGTTGACCTTCGGGCATGATGGCTTCGTGGCTGGCGCCATGCTGCAGCAGCATTGATGCGAGTTGGTCATGGCCGCCGCGCAATGCGATTGAGAGCGGAGTGTCAAGATAGGGGACTCGGGTGGCATTGGCGGATGCTCCGCCCGCGAGCAGCAGGCTAGCCGTTTGGTGGTCGCCGCGGCGGCAAGCCTCTTCGAGCGCGCGACCGGTAGGGAAACCGTAATCGAGGAAGAGTTTGACGAAATCCATCATGCCCATGCGGGCGGCGGTTTCGACGAGCTTTGCGCGATCGAAATTTTTGCCAAACTGGATGCCATGCGAAAACAGGAGACGTGCCTTGCCGATGTCGTTTTGCTCGAAGGCTTTGCCAAGCCATGCTTCCCAGCCGCCCGGTGGTGTGGGCACATGATCGATCAATTGCTCGAAAAATCGGCTGTCCTTTTGGTCGAACGCGAGCTCGAAGGCCGAGGGCCCTTGGGTGCCGGAGCAGGCCAGCAGCGGATCGGCGCCGATTTCCAGAAGTGATTTGAAAAGGCTCACATCGCCGAGTGAAAGCGCTCTTGAAAGCGGGCTTGCTCCTCCGTTGTTGCGAGCGTTCGGGTTTGCACCCTTGGCCACAAGGCGGGGGATCATGTCATGCCATTTTTGATCGATCGCGTGATGGATGACCGTGTTGCCGGTGATGTCGTGAGCAGTGGGATCGGCGCCAACTTCGAGCAAGGATTCGGCCAAAGCGCGGTTGCCACTGGTCATGGTCACGTGCAGCAGCGGGTTGCCTTGGAGGTCCTTGAGGTTGGGGTTCGGGTCCGAGCGCAGGATGCTGGAAATTAGGGCCTCTTGCCCGTGGCGGATGGCCCAAATGAGCACCGCTTCGCCATCCGGCATTTCGCCATTTGGATCCGCACCGGCGGCGAGCAGGGTGTTGAGCAAATCGAACTGCCCCGCAGCAGCGGCGATGCCGAGGATGTTGCCGCGTTCGCCAATCTTCGCGCTGGGGTCGGCGCCCGCATTGAGCAGCATGATCATGCTTTCGGCATCTCGGTTTTTCACCGCGCTCGCCAGCGGCAGCTCGCCGGAGGCATTCGGAGAATTGCCGGATACGCCGCTCTCGAGCAGGAGGGCGGAGGTCTTGTGATCGCGGTTGGCAACAGCCTGATGCAGCACTTCGTCTTTGGCCTCGATGCCGGAGGACTTGAGCACGCGCAGCGCTTGGGCCTCGCGTGAGTCACAAGCGGCCAGCGCGAAAAATCCGGCCGCCAGCCCGAATTTTTGAAATGCGCTTGAGCCTATCCCGTTCATCGTGGCGTGAATTTTACGAGCACCTGCGGGCATGGCAAGATTGTCCGTGAAATTTGATCGGAAAAATCACTCGGCGCAGCGCCGATTCATACGGCAGGGACCTTTGTCCCGAAAGGCCCGTTTTTGAATGCATGGTTATTGATGCAGCGGCTTCTTCAAGGGGGTGCGGGCATCTTGCCCGCTTTGGCGCCTGCGGCGGTGAGTCGGCGCCGCAGGGCCGCGTCGCCCTACCGATTTGAAATGATGGTAGGGCGGACCGGCTCGGTCCGCCGAAGATTCCCCTGCGGCGGTGAGTCGGCACCGCAGGGCCGCGTCGCCCTACCGGGGCATTTTGGCAAAATGCAGCTGAATCCGCATTCATTCCCGCTCCAGCGTGTCGAAAAACTCACTAAAACCCGACTCCACCCTTGCTCTCGCGGGGGGGGGGGCTAAGGTCACCGCGCTGTCTAACACTTACCCCGCCATGAAATCACCAAAGCTCCTTACCCTCGCGGCGACAGCCGCGCTCATCACAAGCGCCTCAGCATCGGTCACGATGGACTGGGTAACAGTCGGCAATCCAGGAAATGCGGCAGACACCTCAGGCTACGGTGCAGTCGGCTATTCCTATCAGATCGGCAAGTACGAAGTGACCAACGCCCAGTATGGCGCATTTCTCAATTCTGCGGCTAAGACCGATAGCTACGGGCTCTACAATTCAAACATGGCGGACTTTGGGATCACCCGCGATGGCGACCTCGGTAGCTACACCTACAGCGTGACCAGCGGCATGGAGAATCGGCCCGTGGTGTGTGTTTCTTGGTTTGATGCGGCGCGGATGGCCAACTGGATGATGAATGGCCAAGGCAGCGGCAGCACAGAGACGGGAGCTTATACGCTCAATGGTGCGACCAGCGGTATTATTACCAAGAACGCAGGAGCCCAAGTCTACATCCCCACCGAGGACGAGTGGTACAAGGCGGCTTATTACAACGCAGCCATCCAAACCTACTCGATCTACCCGAACAGTCAGAACACAATTTCAACGGCAGATGCGAACTTCGCTTCGGGCGCATCCACAAATGTGGGAGCTTATATCGATGATCCAAGCTCATATGGGACATTTGACCAAGGAGGCAATGTCGCCGAATGGGTTGACGCGGTGTCCTTCGGCTCGTTGCGCGGGCTGCGCGGGGGCTCCTGGGACGACGTCGACAGCCTCGCCCTGTACTCCTCAAGCCCCTACAACTACGACGCCGACCCGTCGCTCGACGGCTACGGTCTCGGGTTCCGTCTCGCCAGTGTTCCTGAAACAAGCTCGTTGGTCCTGTCGGTGTTGGCCAGCGGAGTGGTGCTGCTACGCCGGAAACGCTGATTGTTCCCTTTGATCCTCTATCCCTTTGTCCTTTTGAATGTAGCGGCGATCATTGGTCGCCGCGAATTCATTCAAACATTCACTCATGGGAAGAGTTGACATGCGGCGACCGGTGATCGCCGCTACATTTTGCCGGAGGCGGCTGGTTGCACAAGCGAACGCCGTTACTGGTGCGTTTGGAAGAGGCAACTCCGACACTGGACAAACCCTGCCGGGTCTGGCAAGCATCCGCGCCGATGTCTGAATTGCCGAAAGCCTATGAACCGGGTGCGGTCGAAGCTAGGTGGTATGCCGCCTGGCTCGAGGGGAAATGTTTCGAAGCCAATCCGGCTTCGGCCAAGGATGCGTACTCGATCGTCATCCCGCCGCCGAATGTCACCGGGATTTTGCACCTCGGCCATGTGCTCAACAACGCGCTGCAGGACATCCTCGCGCGACGGGCGCGCCAAAAGGGCAAAGAAGTCCTTTGGCTGCCGGGCACCGACCATGCCGGCATCGCGACGCAGGCGAAGGTCGAGCGCGAGCTGCGCGAAAGCGAAGGGCTCAGCCGCCGCGACCTCGGCCGCGAAGAATTCCTCAAGCGCGTCTGGGATTTCAAAAACAAACACGGCGACATCATCATCAAGCAACTCAAGCGCCTCGGATGTTCCTGCGATTGGAGCCGCGAGCGCTTCACGATGGACGAGGCCTACACGAAGTGGGTGAGCCATGTCTTCGTCGAGCTCTTCAAGGAAGGTCTCATTTACCGCGGCAAGCGGATGGTCAATTGGTGCCCGGTGTCGCTGACCGCGCTGTCCGACGAGGAGGTCATCATGACCCCGCAGCGGTCGAAGCTTTATTTCATGAAATACGCGCTCGCCGATGCGCCGGGCGAGTATTTGGAAATTTCCACCACGCGCCCCGAAACGCTGATGGGCGATGTGGCGGTGGCGGTGAACCCGAAGGATCCGCGCTTTGCCAAGCACATCGGCCGCAAGGTGCTGCGACCCTTCCCGCAGGCGGAAATCCCGATCATTGCTGACGAGCATGTCGACATCGAGTTCGGCACCGGCGCTCTCAAGATCACGCCGGCGCACGACAAGGCCGACTTCGAAATCGGCAAGCGGCACGGGCTCGAGATCATCGATGTGCTCACGCCCGATGGCCGCATCGATTGCCCGGAGTGCCCGGAGCTTCACGGGCTCGACCGCTTTTTGGCGCGCAAAAAAGCCGCGGCCATGCTCGAGGAAATGGGGCTCTTGCTCAAGGTCGAGGAGTACGAAAACAATGTCGGATTTTCCGAGCGCGCGCATGTGCCGGTCGAGCCGCGCATCTCGATGCAGTGGTTCCTCAAGTACCCCTGCGTCAAGGAGGCCGCCGACGCGGTGGCCAACGGCGAGATCAAATTCCGCCCCGAGCGCTGGGCAAAGACCTACGCGCATTGGATGGAAAATTTGCAGGACTGGTGCATCAGTCGCCAGCTCTGGTGGGGCCACCAAATCCCCGTGTGGTATCGCAAGGACAAGCTCAAGGCCCTCAAAAATGCCGAGTCGCTCGATATGGCAGACCTCAGCGCTGGCGACATCCATGTTGGCATCGAGCCGCCCGCAGACGCTGCCAACTGGACGCGCGACGAGGATGTGATGGACACCTGGTTCTCATCGTGGTTGTGGCCGTTTGCGACGATGGCCGATGTCGGCGAAAAAAGTCCGACGCTTGCGAAATTTTATCCTACTACGGATCTAGTAACTGGACCGGACATCATCTTCTTCTGGGTCGCGCGCATGATCATGGCCGGCTTTCGATTTGCGGGCGAGATTCCCTTCGGCAATGTTTTTTTCACCTCGATCATCCGCGACCTGCAGGGCCGCAAGATGAGCAAGTCGCTGGGCAATTCGCCCGATCCGATCGACCTGATGGAAAAATACGGTGCCGACGGCCTGCGCTTCGGGCTTTTGCGCATCGCACCGGTGGGCGCCGACCTTCGCTTCGACGAGAGCGCGGTCGAAGAGGGTCGCAATTTCGCCAACAAGCTCTACAATGCCTGCCGTTTCCGCCAAATGGCGGGCACCGACCGCTGCGAGGACATTGCGGACACGGCCGGGCTGCCGCCCTACCACCTCAATGTCATGTTGAGGCTCGATGAGCTGGCGGCCGATCTCGAGGAAGCCTATGCCGATTACCGTTTCGGTGAGATTGCACAGCGGCTTTACGAATTCCTTTGGAACGACTTCTGCGATAAATTCCTCGAAGCCGTGAAGCTCGACCTTCGCGAGTCCGCCACGCCCGCGGCGCGCGCGATGACGCTTGCCACCTTCGATGCGGTGATGAGCCGTTACCTGCAGTTGCTGAGCCCGTACATGCCGCACATTGCCGAGGAGCTTTCGGCGAGAATGGGCTATGTGGCCGAGGGTGAATTTCTCATGATGAAACTTTTGCCCGCCGCGCCGCTTGTTTCCGGCGATGCCAAGGCCGCGCGCGATCAGGCTGCGGCGATCTACGAAGCGGCCGGGCGCATGCGCAATCTGAAGGCCGAATATCAAGTCGCAAGCCGCAAGGATGTGCGCTTCGTGGTGCGCGGCGCCCCCGCATGGCTGGCGGCCGAAACCCAAGTGCTCGCGTTGCTCGCAGGTGCCGGCGGAATCGAAATCGACGCCGCCTACGAGGCTCCAAAAGGCACGCCCGCTGCGATCACGGCGGTCGGCGAGGTCTACATGCCGCTCGAGGGCCTGATCGATGTCGAGGCCGAGCGCGCAAGGATTTCCAAGGAAATTGAGCGCGTCCGCGTGGAGGTCAAAAAATGCGAAGGCAAACTTGGCAATGCCTCCTTTGTCGACCGCGCGCCCGCCGAGGTGGTCGAGCAGGAAAAAGCCCGGCTCGACGACTGGCGCCGCAAGCTCGAGCAGCTCGGCGAGATGTTGGCGGCCCTCGCATGATCGCTTGCATCCGGCAGCCATTTTTCTAGTCTTGTTTGAATAGAGAGAGCGCAAATGATTCGGATCGGCCGCATAGATGGAATTGATGAAGACTCGCTTGCCTTGCTTGAGGCGGCGGGTTTTCAAAATGCAGCTTCGCTGGCTCGGATCACCCCCATTGCGTTGCAGCAGGAGTTGGCCGGCGCCAACCGTCTATTGCGCATCGTTCCGTCGGTGCCCGAGCCATCGATCTTGGGGCAATGGATTGACAAGGCTCGGGAGCTTACCGGTGTTGGCGAAATGGTCCCCGAAGGTCCCTCCGCGCATGCAGCAGATGTCCGCCCCGCGGTTCTGGAGATGCTCAAGGCCGCACTAGTGGCAATCCCCCTGTCAGCACGCACCCTGGTCGAAAAAAATTTGGGTGTCAATGATGTGCCCTCTGCGGTCCCAATAAATGACTTCACACCCCGTTTGGTTGGACAAAGCGCTGTCGTTTCCCAAAGAGCGGCGGATGTCACCGCCGCCAGTGAATTTGTAAAGCTCTCAAAAACCGGCAGCGCAAAGTTTGAAATCCACGCGGCGCGCCTTCGCTCGACAGAAGACTATACGGATCCCTCAGCGCCCGCAATTGAAATTCAACCGCAGAAAGACGATGCCGATCGCCTTACGCTGCTTCGAACAGCGCGCAAGGAAACCAACAAGGGGCGCAACCCTAAATCCCGCAGGTATGTGCGCGGTGTTTTGCACACGAACCCTTTGCGCATTTATTGCGGCGCATTGGTTACTTTGTTGATGATGCTGATCATCCCCTTGGCGGCCGCCGCCACCTTTCTTTTGCTGTTTTCATCCTATCAGCCAAAATTTTCCCCCTGGGCTCCCTCTTGGTTGATCGCACTGCCTATCGCGCTTCCTATCATCGGTGTGTTTTATATGTTTTTTGCTAACGAATCGAGTTGCCGAATTTGCTGCCAAAAACTGTTTATCCCCAAGCTTCACCGGAAAGACTCGCGTGCTCATCATGTGAAAATGCTTGGTTACATTCTCCCGCTTTGTGTTCACATCATCCTGTTCCGCTGGTTCCGCTGCACCCATTGCGGCACACCGATCCGCCTCAAGGAATAGCTCAAACCCGGAGGTTTTTTCCGCATGCGATCACTCAGCTCAGTTGTTTTTATTGCTGTGCTCGCACTGTGCTCCTGCGGCGTGCAGAAGCAGGATGACAAAAAATCCGAAGTCTCGCCCTTTGGTGCCAGCGGCATCCCACCGCAACTGCGCACCAAGCAGGACAATGCCGACGGTGCGCCAGTGGTCCCCGGAGGCAACACCGTGCCAGCCGTACCGACATCGGGGCTAACACCCGAAAGCGAAATTGTTTTCACCAACCCCGATGATCCCGACGCGGAGATCCCAGAGCTTTCCAAGCTGCTTGCCGAGGCACCAAAACGCCGCGGCCCGTGGGAGGTCAGCGAAACCATCGCCAAACGCCGGGCGCTGCGCGAAGGCAAACCGTTGCTGATCTGGTTTACCGACTCGGCCCAAAGCCCGATGTGCAAGGCCTTGTCGCAGGAGCTTTTTTCCACGCCCGATTTTGAAAAGTGGGCTGGTGAAAAATTGGTGCGGCTGCGCGTCGATGCGAATGTCAAAATCGAGGATGAGAACCTCGGTCTCGACGCGAAGGAAACTCTGCGCGTCGACATGCAAAACCATGTGGCAAAGTTGAAGAAGCAATACCGCGTGTTGGGCCAACCCTCGGTACTCATGCTTGGGCCGGGCGGTGAAATCATCGGCCGCTATCGCGGCTACAAGCGCGGTGAGGCGGATTACCTATGGGGTCAGATCAAGCATGCCGAGGCCGTCGCCACCGACACGCGCCGACAGTGGCGCGCCGACCTCGAGGCCAAGGGCTATCGCGAATGGAAAGACCGCAGCGGCCGCAGCGTGTTTGCCAAACTGACCGGATACGCGAACGGCAACCTCACGCTCATCGAACCCGACGGCACCCGCTCGCGAACCCGTGAAGACCGGCTCTCCGACGGTGACCGCACATGGATCGCCGATCAAAAGAAATTGCGTGGAATGTGATGCCGTGAGTTATCTCAGCTCTCGAAGTAAGTATAGCCAGCCAATCCTTCGCGATAGAGGTCGAGTATTTCGCGACGTTCCTTGGGTGAGATGCGACCATCGTTGACAGCCTTTTCGGCAAAGCTTCTGAAGCGCGAGACGAGCTCCTTTGGGTCGTATTCGACATAGCTCAGCACATCAGCTACCGTGTCGCCCTCGACTTCGTGGGTGTAGACCGACTTGCCTTTTTCCAAGTGCACGCCGACGACATTGGTGTCGCCGAGAAGGTTGTGAAGGTCGCCGAGGGTTTCCTGGTAGGCGCCGACAAGGAAGACCGCGACATAGTAGGGTTCGTCGGGCTTGATCTCGTGCAGCGGTAAAATCTTTGCGACATCCTCCTTGTCGATGAAGCGGTCGATCTTGCCGTCGCAGTCGCAGGTGATGTCGGCGAGCACCGCGCGCTGGCGGGGTTTCTCGTCGAGGCGGTGGATTGGCATCACGGGGAAGAGTTGGTCGATTGCCCATGAATCGGGCAACGATTGGAAGAGCGAGAAATTGCCGTAGTAGAAATCGACGAGTGTCGACGATAGTTCGCGCAGGTCCTCGGGGATGTCATCGAGTTGTGCGATGAGATTGGAGATGCGGGTGAGGATGTGCCAGAACCACGCCTCGGCAAGGCCGCGCTCGCGCAGCGTTGCATTGCCATAGAAAAACTGAGCGCGGACCTGGTCGCGGTAGTAGACCGCATCGTTGAAGCACTCTTGAAGGTTTTTTTTGCTCAGCGTTTTGTTCGCGTCGATGAGGTTGAGCAAATTTTGCGGCGCGTTTTCCGGCACGGGTGGTGCTTCGTCGCTGGTTTGCGCGCTGGTGACGTCGAGGATGTTGAAGACCAGCACCGAGTAGTAAGAAACCACCGCGCGGCCGGACTCCGATACAAGGCAGGGGTGGGTGATGCCGGCCTTGTCGCAAATTTGCGAAACCACCTCGACGATGTCGGTGCAGTACTCGGCGACCGAGTAATTGCAGGACGAATGGAAATTCGTGTGCGAGCCGTCGTAGTCGACCGCCATGCCGCCGCCGATGTCGAGCACGCCCATCGGCGCGCCTTCCTTGACGAGGTCGCAGTACATGCGCACTGCTTCGGTCGCTCCTTCGCGAATGGCGGCGATGTTCGGGATCTGCGAGCCTTGGTGATAGTGCAGCATCTTGAGGCAGCCAAGGTAACCGGTGGCCTTGAGGTGATCGACGACTTGGATCACCTGCGCGGCATTGAGGCCGAAGACGGATTTATCGCCGGCGCTTTCCTGCCAGTGACCGGATCCGCGTGTTGAGAGCCGCACGCGCACGCCGAGGTTCGGCAGCACGCCGATTTTGCGCGAGCGTTCGAGAATCAGCTCCAGCTCGCTGGGCATCTCGAGCACAAGCATGATCTTGAGGCCCATCTTCTGCGAGTGCAGCGCGAGGTCGATGAACTCCTCGTCCTTGTAGCCATTGCAAATGATGAACGCCTCGGGGTCATTCATGTGCGCAAGCGCGGCGATCAGCTCCGGCTTTGATCCGGCTTCGAGGCCGTAGTGGTATTTTTTTCCGAACTCGGCGATTTCTTCGATGACCTGCCGCTGTTGGTTTACCTTGATCGGATAAACGCCGCGGTATTCGCCGCGATAGCCGCTGTCCTTGATTGCTTTGCGGAAGGATTCGTTGATCTCGGTGATGCGCGAGTGGAGCAGGTCGCGGAAGCGCAGCAGCACGGGCACGCGCGTGCCGCGATCGTGAAGGCCTTCGATGATGTCGTGCAGCGAAACTTCCTTGCAGGCCTGATCGTCCCCGAGCTTGACCGTGACATGGCCCTTGCGGTTGACGCCGAAAAATCCGTGTCCCCATGATTCCACGCCATAGAGCTCTGCCGATTGTTGCGGCGACCATGCGTTGGCGGATTCGAGCCGGCTGGTTTTGGCGACGGCAGCTGAGATGGCGGGTGGGGTCATGGGAGGAAAAGTTTCGGCGATTCGGATTCAGGTTTCAAGTCAACTCGATCGCGCGGCGCTTGTCGAATGCGGTGGCGCGCGGAGCGTGGAGTGGATCAGCGGGATTTCCAATCCGGAAACTCCGATTGCAACTGGCTGCGGTATTTTTCAGCCTGCGCGTTGTCGTCTTGCTCGGCGAGCGCCTTGATGAGTCCGGCGAGCGCCTTGGGCTTGAGCTCGCGGTCTTCGTGGAAGTTGACGACGATGAGGTATTCGGCAGCGGCTTTGCGCGGGTCTTTGGCCTTCATTTCGAGGTCGCCGCGCAGGATGCGGAGCCCTGCGCTGGTGCGGCCTTGCGGTTGGAGTTTCATTGCCTCGTCGGCGGCCTCGCGGGCTTCGGAAGCTCTGTCGAGCAGGAAAAGCGCGCGGCCGCGGTCGAGCAGCGAGTCGGCCTTCCATGTCGGATTGTCCTCGATCGCAAGCGCGTTATCGGCAGCGGTCAGCGCGCCTTCGGGGTTTTTGGTTTCGAGTCGTGCCTTGGCGAGGTAGCGCCAGACTTCCTTGGGCGACGAGCGTGGGTCATCGGGCGATGCGATGAGCGAGAGGCATTGGGCCGCGAGTTTGAAATCGCCGGAGTTGTAGGCCTGGATGCCGCACCATTGGAGTGTTTGGACCGGGATGTCGGAGGCAAAATCATTTTTGATCGCGAGTTGGATTTCGGCAGCGAGCTTCGGCGCGTCCTGTGCGGCGAAGTAACCCAGCGCGAGAAGAATGCCGGCGTGTTTGGTGTAGGCATCGGGGCGCAAGGTGCGTGCGGCTTCGAGGTGTTTGATCGACTCGCTGGCCTTGTTGCTTTTGACGAGCCCCCAACCGATCCAATAGCTGGCCTCAGCGCGCAGGTTGGCGCTGAGGTCGGAGACATTTTTCAAAAGCCCCTGATAGCGGTTCATCATTTCCGCGATGTTGTTTTCCTTGCGGCTCAAGCGCGCCGATTCGAGCCACGCGAGTGATACCAAATCTTTCGGCGTCGATGGGTTGGCGATGAGCTGATCGTAATCGGCGAGTGCCTTGCGCGGCTCGGAGAGTTCGGCGTTGGCCGACGCGCGTTTGGCGATTGCCGAGGCAACGCGCGAATCATTCGGAAAGCGCGAGATGAATTCGTCGAACGAGCGAACCGCACCCGAGTGGTCGCCGGCTTCGGCAAGGCACCACGCGCGTTGATAGAGAAATCCCGGCAGGTTTTTTGCGCTGAGGAGAGACGCGTCGACCTGTGAATAGACCTTCGCGGCCTTGGCGGTTTCCTTTTTCGAAAACAACGCCTCAGCTTTCATCATCATGGCTGTGTGGATGCGCGTGTCCTTGGGGTAGGATTTTTTGTAAAGTTGCAGAAACGCATCAACCTGCTCCGGCACGAATTGTCCTTCGACTTGGAAGAAACAGAGCAGGCGGTGGTAGGCGGCGTCGAAGCTGAGCTCGCTATCGGCCTTGGCGAGCCGCTCGACTTCGCGAAACATCGGCAGTGCTTCGGGGTAGGACTTGAGCCGCATCAGCGCGCGGGCGGCGATCATCAGGCGCGCACCTTCCTTTTCGCCGGTGGCTTTCGATTCGCTGCTGCGGAAGATCCGCACGACCTCGCGGTAGTCCTTGCGCTCGAAGGCATTGCGCATCAGCACGGTCTGCGCCTCGGCGCGGAAGTCTTCCATGCCCGGCGTTTTCATGATGAGGAAAAGGTGGCGGTCGGAGTCGGCGGAGCGGCCGAGTTTTGCCGCGGCGAGTGCGGCGGCGAGTGCGGCTTCGCCACGGACTTTTGGCGGTGCGTCGGTGGCGAGCACTTCCTCGAAGAGAACCAAGGCCTCTTGGAATTTTCCGTCGGCGGCGCTGAGTTGGCCGAGTGCGGTTTTTGCCTGCGGTGCGAAGTAGCTGCCGGCCGGGTCTTCGATGACCTTGCGCAGCGAGCCGATGGCTTCGCGTTCGCGGCCAAGCATGCGGTAGCAATTGCCGGCAAGGTAGTAGCCGCGCGGGCGCTCCTCGGCTTTTTCGGTGTTGGCCGCGTAGCGTTCGAACATCGGCGCGGCAAAGGCGTATTCGCCGCGATTGTAATGATCGGCCGCCAGAGTGTAGGCCGCTGCCGCGACCCACTTGCCTTTGCCGTAGCGGTTGATCAGCGTGCTGAAGCAACGCCTCGCGTCATCGATCATGCCCGATTGGTAATGGCTATTGCCAAGATACCACCACGCCTGCTCGGCCTTTGGATTGTCGGAAAACAGATTGAGGTAATCGGTGAAGATCATCGCCGCGCGCTGGTAGTACTCGGTGCGATTGGCGAGATCGGTCGCGGATTGCGCCGAGTCATAAATGTTTTTTCCGCGAAGAAACAAATCGTTGGACGAATCGCCGGCTAGCACCGGGTCGACCGCTTGGGCGCGAGGCACCTGGGCGATCGCGGCGGCGCTCAACGCAAGACTAAGAACAATCGGGCGGGTCAGCATGGGAATGGCGGAAATCTGCGAAATCATTGCTTCTTGGCGGGTGCCTGGGTCGCAAAGGAAATGTTCCAAATGCCGGCTTTCTGGCAGGTGTCGATCACTTCAACAATGCGCTGATAATCGACCTTGCCGTCGCCGCGGATGCGCACCGGCTGGTTCTCGAACTGCTTGGCGATCGCCGCAAGTTTCTCATGCAGCTTTGGCAGATCCATGTCCGATCCCTCGACGCGAATCACGCGGTCGGGCAGCACATTGATGATGATTTCTCCGCGCTGGCGTTCCGGGTCGGCTCCTTCCTGCGCGGTGGGCACCGAGACATTGAGCTCGGTCTCCGAGCGGCTGAATTGCCAGCCGATGATGAAGAAGCTCAGCAGCAACAACAGGATGTCGATCATCGGCGCCAGTTGCATGGCGATCGGCGGCGGCTGACGGTTGGAAAATTTCATCCGCGCGGTGGATTAGATGCCTTGCAGGTCGCGGCGCTTGGCCGAAACCGGAAGTTCGGCGTTTTTCTCGTCGTCATGTTGGGCGTGGAGCAGCGCGACAAAGTGCGTCGCTGCCGACTCGAGTTCCGAAATGCAGGTGTGCACGCGGCCGCGGAAAAACGAGTAAAAGATCAGCGCCACGAGGCTGATTCCAAGACCGCCGGCTGTCGCGATGAGTGCCTCGGAGACGCCCGCGGCCAAGCCCATTTCCCGCACGCCTTGCACGCCGCCGGTGGAGATCTCGATGAAGGCCTTGATCATGCCGATCACGGTTCCAAGCAGCCCGACCATCGGAGCGATCGCGCCGATATCGGAGAGGTAGGTGATGCGCGAGGTCAGCAGTCCGGCTTGGCGCGAGCCTTCGGTTTGCGCGACTTCGCGCACATTTTCAAATGGCATGCTGGGATTGCCGTGCATGAACTCGAGGGTGTTTTGCACGATGCGCGCCATGCATTCGTTGCGGCGGTGGCTTTGACCAATCAGGCCGGCGTAGTCGCGCTTGGCGATCATCGATTCGACCGTGGACATGAAGCGCTCGCTGACCACCGCGTTGCGGCGGATCGAGAGAAAATACAGTAGGATCAAAACTACCGTGATGATCGACAACAAGCCGAGCGGAAACATCATGAGCCCGCCCTTGGCGAGGATCTCGAGAAAATCCATTTGTTTCACCGGTGCGGTAGCGGCCTTGGCGGTTTCGCCGTGGGCCAGCGACGCGGTGAGCAAAAATCCCGCAGCATATTGGATGGCACGCTTCATGAGTGTGACGGATTGTAATCGAACGACGGGTCAAGGCAAGCCCGCCGAATAGCGGTCCCGCTCGCAAGGTTGTCCGGGTTTTTCCTTGATGCCTCCAAACCTCGCTCCCACCCTCCCTGCGACCAACCACATGGGCGTCATGGAATCCGGTGAGAACCCGGAGCAGTCGCGCTGCGGTATCCGGATACGAGTCCCCACCATGTCAATCGTCCGCAAGGGCGGTGAAGACGGGGATGAGGCATGAAGCCGGGAGCCCGAATACTTGCAC
>JAGWXY010000104.1 GCA_018969605.1 Verrucomicrobiota bacterium
GATCGACAAATTTCACGCGACCCTCGCCGCTCACACAATCTTCACCGGCGAAACCGCCCCCACGGTCACGGGTGCGATCGATGGTTATTTGCCGCAGAGCATCACATTCGAGCTCAAGCACTTCGAGCCGGACCCCGCACTCGGCGAATGTTTCCTTAGCTACGGCCGCAAAACAGCCGACACCATTCAGTGAGCAGCCTTGTGCTCCTCGGCATGCTTTTCAGAATGACCAGAACCATGCTTGTGAAGCTGCTTGGTGCCATTGGGACCCTCAAACTCGTGACGCTCGCAGGAAATTCCAACAAGGCAGGTCACCACCAAAATCAAGGAGGAAAAGCATTTCATCGCGCCGCTTCTTACCTCGCAACCACCGAAAGGCAACTCTGAAGCGATGAAAAAAACCAGCGAAACCACCACCCAAAGATCAAGCCTTCAACCAATCAGCCACCCGAGCGGCCGCCCTCGACTCAACGCCCGACTCTCCCAGCATCGCCGCCACACCAGCAAGCCTTGCCTGCATTTTTGAGACTTGCTCGGGCGATTCAATCAAGCGCTTGAGCTGCCCCGAGACCTTCTCAGGACTGGCATCCGATTGCACCAACTCCTCAACGACACGCTCACCGGCGATGATGTTGACCAAGCCAATAAACTCAATTTTCACCAGCAATTTGGCCAAGAAATAAGTCAAAGGCGCGACCCGGTACACCAGACAATACGGAATGCCGAGACAAGCCGCCTCAAGCGTCGCCGTGCCGCTGGCAATCACACCACAGCCCGCCTGCCGCATCAGCTCATGACTCCCGCCAGTCCTGACCTTGATCCACCCCGCGGCCCCAGCCTCCTCGATCAAACCGCGGATTTTCACTGCCAGTTTTTCCGTCGCCGCAGGCACCTCGAAATTCAAATCCGTGCGCCAGTTTCTCAAACGACCGGCAACCTCGATCATCATCGGAAACAAACGCGCGACCTCACGCTCGCGACTCCCAGGAAACAATCCGACCAAACGCGCATCCCTCAAGATATCCGCGGCAAGCACCCCCTGAAGCTGATCCACCAAAGGATTGCCCACAAAGCTGGCCTTGAGACCGGCCGATTCAAAGATCGCCACCTCAAACGGAAACAAACAAAGCACCTCGTCGAGGATCCGCGCCATTTTCGGAATCCGCCGCTTGTTCCATGCCCACACCTTCGGGCTGATGTATTGAATGATCCGTATTCCCGGAAATTCCCGCCTCACGGCGTCGGCGAAACGCAAATTGAAACCGGGATAATCGATCAGCAAAAGCACCCTAGGGCGAAATTCCCGCAGCTCGCCCATCATTCGCGCAAAGCGCTCACGAAACCATCCGTACTTTTTCAGCACCTCCCACACCCCCATCACCGCGGCGTCCTCAACCCAGTCGGCAATCCCATCACCCGCGACTTTCACCATCTCCGGGCCGCCCGCACCACGCACCTCAAGCTCCGGCCGCAGGGCCAGCAACTCACGCAAAAGCCCAGCGCCATGCGCGTCCCCGCTCAGCTCGCCCGCCACAACATACAAGCGCTCACCCATGACCGCGAGCCTACCGACCGCCATTTGGGCTGACCATGAAAAACACCGCTGTCATGCCAATTGGGGAAAATCCTGGCCCGCTCGGACTTCCGCATTGATATCCCCCCGTCAGGCCGCTTTGATCGCGCCAACAAACCACTTCAAATATTCACCCCATGCCCGAAAACACCACGCCCACAAACACCCCTCTGGCGGAAATCAATCTCGGCCCCAGCAAGTTCGAGCAGTTTCTCGACAACAATCAAAAGACACTCGCCGTCCTGTTTGCACTCGCAGTCGTGGCCAGCGCCGTTTACATCGTGATCCGCGGTGTGGAAAAAAGCCGCGAGCACAGTGCCGGTGTTGCCCTCAGCAAAGCGGCTACCTCCGCCGCGTTGCAGGATGTCATCAGCAACCACGCCAAAACCAACGCTGCCGCATCGGCCAAGCTTCTCCTCGCCGACATGCAAGCGGGCGAAGGAAAAATGGATGCCGCAATCAAAACTTTGCAGGTCTTCATCGCCACGAACACCGAGCATGCGGCAAGACCTACCGCCAGCGCCAAGCTCGCGGCCAATCTGATGGGCGAGGGCAAGGCGGCCGAAGCATCGGCCATTTTCCAAGACCTCGTCTCTGATCCGAAAGCCCGCTACATCGCACCCTACGCGCTGATCTGCCTTGGCGACATCGCCAAGGTCGGCGGCGATCCGGCAAAAGCCGAATCTTACTTCAACCAAGTCAAAACGGAATTCGCCGAAAGCAGCTTTGCGAGCATCGCCACCGAACGGCTCGCCACGGTAAAAACGAAACCACCGGTCGAAGTCGATCCCCCAGCACAGGCACCCGAACCACAAAAAGCCAGCCCGGAACAAAAATCTGCCGAGCCCGCCGCCACTCAACCAGCCACCAATAAGAAACCCGAATCCACGCCCGCAAAATCCGAGAAAAAGGACAACAAAGAAAAAAATTAAGGCTGGAGAAAAATTTCACGGAACACATATTCGAATACCTTCATCCTCGCAATCCAACCAACTCCTCACCATGTTCAAAAAAGTCATCGGCCAAGACCAAGGCGAAACCACCCGCCCCACCACCTCAGCAACGGAAACCCGCTCCACGGATTCAGCCACACCCTCCGCTCAACCCGCTTATTCGGCGTCCGGTTCTTCCTACAGCTCGCAAACTGCCGCACCTCGCAGCACCTCACCCCAGGCCTCACGCAATGTGCTTTCCTCCGATGTGGAAATCAAAGGCTCAGTGAAGTTCACCAACGACCTGGTGATCGATGGCAAAATCGAAGGCAACATTTCCTCCGAAGGCAACCTGACCATCGGTGAAAACGCCCGCATCAAGGCGGAAATCAGCACCGCAACGATCATCGTCTACGGCAAGGTCCACGGCAACCTCACCGCCACCGACCGCGTCGAACTGAAAGCAAGCGCCGAAGTCGTTGGCGACATCAAGGCAAAGACTCTCTCCATCGAAGCCGGCGCGATCTTCGTCGGCAAATCCACGGTCGGCACACCCGCCCAAGGCGCAGGTCAAGCAGCACCCGCTGCTGCATCTACAGCAGCAAAGCCCGCTCCTTCATCGACCGAGCTTCCGAAACAAGGCACACTCGCCGGAACCATTTCCTGATTCTGAAGCCCCGCAACTCCCGCACCAGACGCCATGGCCGATGAGCCTCAGCGCCATCGCATCCGCATCGAGTGCCCGGAATGCGGAAACTCCCAGCTGGAGCCGGCCATGGTGGTCTCCACCCAATGCCGGAACTGCCGGGCAGGCATCAACGTCAGCGATGGCAAAGGCGTCGTGCGCAAAACTAGCACGGTGCGCGTCGCAAAGTCGCCACCTGAGGCTGTGCCCGAGCCGCCCGCCGCGACACCCGCGTTTCTGCCACCGGCTCCTCCCAAACCCACCTTTCTGCAAACCCTCCAGCGCCTGCTCAACCCGCCAGCACCTCCACGCGAACTCACCTGCTTCGCCTGCCACCACCATTTCACCGCCTCCGGCAATGCGCAATCAAGCCAATGCCCGAAATGCTGCGGCTACCTGAGCCTGCTCGACCACGAAATCAACACCCTCCATGAACGCAGCATCAAAACCTGCGGCAATGTGGTCATCCGCAAAAAAGGCATCTTCAACGCTGCCAACCTCGCCTGCCATCACCTCACGCTCCATGGCAGCATCCATTCTCCGGTCGTTTGCTCCGGCGACCTGATCATCCGTACACACGCAAAAATCAACTACCCGGTACGCTGCCGCAACCTGATGGTGGAAAAAGGCTCACGCGTGGAATTCCTCGGCACGGTCCTTGCGGAAACCGCCCGCATCCACGGCAATGTCCGCGGTCAACTCACCTGCACAGGCCAAGTGACACTCGAAAAACGCTCGCAATTTCACGGACTTGTCCGCACGACTTCGCTCGTGGTGCAATCCGGCGCCCACCACTTCGGCACAGTCGAAATCATTTCCGCGGACACCACCGCACCTCAAACAATCTAACAGTCCCGCCACCACCATGAGCTCACTCGATCTCAAACAGGAAATCCTCGACCTCAAAAAATCACGCAACGCGGTCATCCTCGCCCACAACTACCAGTCGGCGGATATCCAGGATGTGGCGGACTATGTCGGCGACTCACTTGGCCTCGCTTATCATGCGAAGGAAACCAACGCCGATGTGATCGCATTCTGCGGCGTCCATTTCATGGCCGAAACCGCCAAGATCGTGAACCCGGAAAAAATCGTCGTCCTCCCCGACAAGGACGCCGGCTGCTCGCTCGAGCAATCATGCCCGGCCGAACAACTCGAAGCCTTCCTCAACGCCAACAAGGAAAAGAACTACTATGTCATCGCCTACATCAATTGCTCCGGCGCGGTGAAGGCACTCTGCGATGTGATCTGCACCTCGGGCAACGCCGTCAAAATCGTCAACAAAGCCCCCAAGGACCGCCCCATCCTCTTCGTGCCCGATGAAAACCTCGGCGCCTGGGTCATGGAACAAACCGGCCGCAAAATGGACCTCTGGAAAGGCAACTGCTATGTCCATGTCGAGTTTACCCGCGAGTCGATCCAACGCATCAAATCAGAATACCCCGACGCCCTCGTGGTCGCCCACCCGGAATGCACCAAAGCGGTCAGACTCCTCGCCAATGAAGTTTGCTCGACGGAAAAAATGGTCGACTACTGCAGAAACGCTCCGGTCAAAAACATCATCGTGGTCACCGAAAGCGGCATGCTCCACCGCCTGCGCAAGGAATGCCCGGACAAAAATCTCATCCCCGGCCCCACCGACCGCTGCGCCTGCGCCGACTGCCGCTACATGAAAATGAACACCCTCCAAAAACTCCGCGATTGCCTCGCCAACCTCTCTCCCCGCATCGAAATGGAAGAGTCCATCCGCAAACGCGCCCAAGCACCGCTGCTGCGAATGCTTGAACAGTCGAAATGATGCCTAGAACCCGATTGGGTTTTCTTTTCACATGTCGACCTTACCCGATGAAACAGGGATAAGCTCAAGCGCATCAAGACCACCTGCAATAGCTTCAGCTGGAACGCGCTGGTCAAAGGTCGCCAAACGCACTCCGTTTGCGGATGCCAAGGCGAGGAGATAAAGATCAGAAACCCGCGAGGGCGTGAGCAGACCGGGGTCGATTAACACTCGGTCATTCAAAAGTGAAACATCAGACAGGCAAGGATTGGCGTTCACCTTGCGAACAAATGCCTGAACGAGTTCTCTGACACGCTTGCTCGTACCCATGCAATTCGGGTACTTGGGCTGACTAGCCACGCGGATCACGCCGTTCTCCACATGCGGGCAAATCCACAAACGCAAAGGAAAGTTTCTCTGATACCATTGGTGCGCCGAGTCATGATGGACATGCATGGGGTCCAGCAATGCCAGCAGCGCATTCACATCCGGTAGAAATGATTTCACGGAGTATCGTCGAGAAGCTCTCTGACAATCTTTGGAGTCACCGGGCGCGCGCCTTTCGAAACAGGAAACAAAGGAATCCCATTGCGCTCATCGACATTGTTGCTCACCGGCTCGACCACTCGTCGCAACAGGCCTGACACCACCTCGCCCAAAGGTTTTTGCTGCTTTTGCGCCAATGCCTTGGCTGTCGCCAAAACATCGTCATCCAGATTCAAGGTCGTTCTCATGTCAAAAACATCATCTACCAAGCACCATGAGTCAAGTTCGGCGAAATACCCCATTACGCCCTCTTGATAGCTTGAAAAATCCGATAATATTCCAGCTCTCAAGCTGCATACCCCAAATGTGGCATCGACATCCGAT
>JAGWXY010000105.1 GCA_018969605.1 Verrucomicrobiota bacterium
CAGTGTCCGGCCATTGGAATGATCGTAAGGCCAACGGACATGCCAGTCTGCGCTGCGTGGTCCGCATGGCGCTTCGCCGACTTCCAAATGGTCACCATTTTGCAGTCGCCTACCGAGATATCCGCCAAATTTCGCGCGCAGATCGGTCGATCGGCTGCCGAGAACCTGCGGGACATCGATGCCCCCGGCGATGGCGAGATAGCCATAAGAACCGATCGTCGGTGAACGCAGGTCGAGTACCTCACCCGCCGCCATTTTGATCGGACGACCGCATCGATGATCGCTCCATCCGAGCATCGCGATCCGGCATGCACGATGAAATTTGAGCACGGGTCCCAGCATCGCGCATTCGAGCAGGGCATGGTCATCGGAATTTCCAAGCAAAGCACTGGCGACTTTTGCAGCGATGGGATCCATGACGCCACCTGGAGTCACGCCGATCGATTGATATCCATGACGCCCCAAATCCTGCACGCTTGTCAGTGGTCCGGCTTCGACGATTTCGATCGCGCCATGAGCTTTGGCTGACGAGCATTTTGAAATCGTGATGCATGAGGGCAAGGATTCGACTGCGGAGAATTTTACCTGATCGCCCGGAGCGAGTAGGGCAGGTGGATTATTTTGCGGATCGAAGAGCTTGAGCGGTGTTTGACCAATCACATGCCAGCCGCCCTGCGAATCGAATGGATAAACGCCCGCCTGATCGCCGGCGATGGCAACCGATCCGGCGCTCACTGGTTGTGGGGTATCGAGTCGCGGAAGACGAAGTTCTTCAGGTAGACCGATGAGGTAGGGGAAGCCGGGTGAAAATCCGATCGCCGCCACGGTGTATGTCGCGCTGCTGTGCAGGCGGATCACCTCATCCACCGTGCGCCCGATTTTTTTGGCGACCTTATCGAGGTCATTACCGTAACGCAGCGGAATTTCATGCATGCGTTCAGATGTTACCAGATCTTCGAGCGCCGCTGGAATTTCGATGGTCTTGAGCCATTCCATCACCGCTTCGCCATCACGCGGATGGAAATGCACCGCAACGCTGTCGAATGAGGAAACGAGGTCGCGGATTTGCGGGATCCGGACCGCAGCAAGCTGTCGTCGCATGCGCAGTATTTGAGCAAACTTTTCAGATACCTCTCCCGCTGTGGCCACAAACAACCATGCGGAGTCCCCGAGCGCGCGCCAACCCATGGCTGGATCATCGCACGCTTGGATCAATCATCAAGCCCGACTGCTAGCTGGCACAAGGTGCGGGCTTGCGATTTTAGCGCCTTCGTGCTGTTTTCCCTGCGTGCCGGTGATCACCAACATCTCGACCTACTGCTTTGCCGAACTCGGCGGACTCAAGGACTTGAGGGAAGAACTTCAAACCAGCTGCAAGGCATGGAATTTGAAAGGCACGATTTTGCTCAGCACCGAGGGGATCAACCTCTTCGTCGCGGGCGATGAGGAAATGATCGACCGCTTGCTCGCAAGGCTGCGCGCGATTCCTGGTTTGGAAAAACTCACGCCCAAGGTGAGCCATAGCGATCATCAGCCCTTCAACCGCATGCTGGTGAGGATCAAGAAAGAGATCATTTCCTTCGGCATCGAAGGCGTGCGCCCGGGCAGCTACACATCACCCAAGCTCGCGCCCAAAGAACTGAAGCGCTGGCTCGACGAAGGAAGGCCGGTGACCTTGCTCGACACGCGCAATGATTATGAGGTCAAGCTCGGCACCTTCAAAGGCGCGATCGATCCGAACATTCGGACATTCCGCGAATTTCCCGATGCGGTGCGTCAGTTGCCCGAAGAGCTGAAGAACCAGCCGATCGTGATGTTTTGCACTGGCGGCATCCGCTGCGAAAAAGCCGGACCCTTCATGGAGATGGAGGGCTTCAAAGAGATTCATCAACTCGATGGTGGCATCCTGAAATACTTTGAAGAATGCGGTGGCGAGCATTACGACGGCGACTGCTTTGTCTTTGATCAAAGAGTGGGGGTCGATCCCGCGCTGCGCGAGTCGGGTCATGCGGTTTGCTACGCCTGCCTTGCGCCACTCGATGAGAGTGATCAGGAGGATCCGCGATTCGTTCAGGGGAAAAGTTGCCCGTTTTGCTACAAGAGCGAGCCGCAGCAAATGGTCGAAAAGATTGCAGCCTTGGAAGAGGCTTTGAAAAAAGTCAGCAGCCCACTGCCTGGATCAATCGCGCAGGAAAACCGCAGACCGGTGAACATCCCTGCGGCATTGGACCGTCACACGCTCTTGGATGCTTTGGTGACTTTGTTTCCGCAGATCGAGCGGAGCGAATGGGAGTCACGCTGCGATGCCGGACGCTTTGTCAATTATGGCGGGAAAGTTCGCGGCAAGGATCATGTCGTCCGCGCGGGCGAGCGGATCCTGCAAATTTTCCCGCCGGAGGCGGAGCCCGATGTGGCCACCGACATTCGTATCCTGCATCTCGATGAAGCGTTGATGCTGATCCACAAGCCTGCGCCATTGCCGATGCATGCGAGCGGTCGCTTTCATCGCAACACGCTCCAGCATTTGCTCAACCTTGCCTGCGCGCCGCATGTGCCGCGTCCGGTGCATCGTCTCGACTCCAACACGACGGGCATCGTACTTTTTGCCCGCACGAGACATTTCTGCCGAGTTTTGCAGCGTCAATTTATCGATGGCACGGTGGTGAAGCGCTATCTCGTCGGTGTCGCTGGACATCCGCCGAAAGATCAATTTTCCTGCGATGCGCCAATTTCTGCTGATCCTGACCAACTCGGCACGCATCGAGTCGATGAAATGGATGGCCTGCCATCGAGCACGGATTTCCATGTGTTGGAGCGCCGCGCCGACGGTACTTCATTGCTTGAGGCCACCCTCAAGACTGGTCGTACGAATCAAATTCGCATCCACCTCTGGCATCTGGGATTTCCGGTGCTCGGTGATCCGGCGTATCTTGCGAATGGCGAACTAGGCGATACACAAACGCTCGATGCCGCTTCCATCGCGATGCAACTCCACTCTTGGCAGCTATCATTTTTGCACCCAAGGACGGGTAAAAAAATGGAATTTGAGACCGAGCGCCCGGAGTGGGCCAGGTGATTCACGATGCTTGCGATTGGGCGCTGCCACCTTCACCGCGTAAGAGCAGGTAGGCACCGGCGCTAATGAGCCCGACGGCTGCCGCTCCACCAAGCCATGCAACCGGGTGTTGTTTGATTTGCTCGCCAAGCGCGCGAAGTTGCTCGGCGGAATATTCCTTGCCGGCGTTGATGCGGGTTCTGGCGTTTTCGGCGAACTCGCGTGCGCCGCCTGCCACGGTCTGCCGCGCGGTGTGCGAAACGAGGTTGCCGATATCCTGGCGCAAGAGCGAAACATCCTCGCTCACGCGGGAAAGCAAATTGGCGGCGCGGGCATCTTGATGAGACGATGTGATCATAATGTTTGGTGGTTCAATAAGTCTCCACCATCGGCCTGATTCCACACATTCGCAACCCGCGAACGCTGCGTGAATCACCAATCATGCATGCGTGAAACCTAGTGTTTCAGGCATCGGGAAATTTCGCAGTCACCACCGAGAGAATGTCAGCGGTGACCTCGTTGAGCGAGGGCTCGGCATCGATCACGCATGCAAAAGGCTCCTCACGAAGCGAAAGGAAAATTTCGCGGCAGCGGCTCAGCGTGTCGCGTTGCTCGAATTCGTTGGCGGTGTCGCCTCGGGCACCGATGCGGCCGTGAGCCGATTCGACGCTCAAGTCGAGAATGAGCAAAAGATCGGGCTGCGGCGCGAACACCTCGTTGCGGCGGCGGATCTCGGCCGGATCAAACCCACGGGCACCTTGGTAAGCCATCATGGAGAAATAATAGCGATCGAGGATCACCACCTTGCCCTCTGCCAAGGCGGGCTTGATGCTCATTTCCACATGCTCGCGGCGGTCATTGAGAAAACATTCGAGTTCTTCCTCGGCCGAGAGCCTGCCGGTGGTCGCCGACTCGCGAAGTTTTTTGCCCCATGGTCCATCGGTCGGTTCGCGGCTCAACACCACCTCGCGGCCACGCGAGCGGAACCACTCGGCGAGGCGCTTTGATTGGGTCGACTTGCCGGTACCGTCAATGCCTTCGACGACGATGAAAATTCCTTGGCTCATGGGTCAGAGGTAGCGGTGGGTGAGATGCTTGATGTAATCCTCGGAAGAGGATTTTTTGCCGGTGGCTTGTTGGATCAGATCGCTTGGATCGAGCGTCGATCCGTGAGCGTGGATGTTTCGGCGCAGCCATGCAAGCAGGGGAGCGTAGTCGCCAAGGGCGATGGCGGATGCGATGTTGGCGTTACTCTTTGCACAGGCAAAGAGGCTTGCGGCGTGGATGTTGCCGAGCGTGTAGGTTGGGAAATATCCGAGTCCGCCCATCGACCAATGGATGTCCTGCAGGCAACCCTCGCGGTCGTTTTTCGGCGTGAATCCAAACAACTCACGGAAGCCATCATTCCATGCGGCAGGCACCTCATTCACGCTCAAGCTGCCATTGAGCATGCGGCGCTCGATATCGAAGCGCAGGAGAATGTGGAGGTCGTAGGTTGCCTCATCGGCCTCGACGCGGATCGGTGAGAAAGCGGCGCTGCGGATGAAGCGGAGAAAGTCATCGAGCGGAAAATCGCGGAGCTGCGGGAAAATTTCCTGCGCGACCGGATACCACTTTTGCCAAAATTCGTGTGAGCGTCCGACATGATTTTCCCACAGGCGTGATTGCGATTCGTGAATGCCGAGGGAGACTGCGGCGCCCGATGGAAGGCCGAAGTCATCCGCCGGGAGACCTTGCTCGTAGAGACCGTGACCCGCTTCGTGCAGCACGCCAAAGAGCGACGAGGTGAAATCATTTTCGTCGTAGCGCGTGGTGAGGCGCACATCGTGCGGGCCGAGCGTCGTGCAAAATGGATGTGCCGTGGTGTCGATGCGACCGGCAGTGAAATCAAAGCCGATCGATTCGGCGATTTGTTGATTCAGCTTCTGCTGTGCCGCGACCGGGTAGGGTCCGGCGGGCAGGGTGATGCTTTGCTGATTCGCTTTTTCCACCGCAGCGGCCGCGATCGATCGGATCTCTGGGCGGAGTTGATCAAACAGCATCGCAACTGCGGCGGTTGAAGTGCCGCGTTCGTAGCCTTCGAGTAATGCGTCGTAGGGTTCCTTGGCATAACCCCAGAGCGCGGCCTTTTCGCGGGCGATTTCCAACAACTCCTCGAGATGCGGCGCGAATGACTTGAAGTCGGATTTTTCGCGTGCCTCGGCCCATGCGTGCTTGGCGAGCGATGTGGCGGACGATTCGCGGGCTACCAGCGCGGTGGGCAATTTCGTTGCGCGTTCGAATTGCCGACGCAGCTCGCGCAAGTTGGCGCTGAGTTTGGCATCACTGCCGGTGTCGTTGTTTTCCGCATGCTCGAGATCGTAGCACCACTCATCGCAGGTGGCCATTTCGTGGGCACGCGCGGCAAGCCATGAAAGTTGCTTGGCGCGATGATCATTGGCCTGCGATGGCATGTAGGTTTCCTGATCCCACGCGATGACTTCGGCGGCGGATTGAACCACCGCCAACTCACGGGCTCTTTTGAAAATGG
>JAGWXY010000106.1 GCA_018969605.1 Verrucomicrobiota bacterium
CGACCAACGGCTTTTGCGCGTGGCATGGTGCAGGTGGCCATCCATCTTGTAAGCACGCGTGCCTTCTTCCTTCGAGTATTGGAACACGCCGGCACGCTCGAAGCGGAACTCCCGGATGAATTCGAGCAACTCGTTGAAGTCTTCCTCGGTCTCGCCGGGGAAACCTACGATGAACGTAGTACGAATGCCGAGACCCGGGATGCCAGCGCGCATGCGGCGCAGCAGGTCGCGAATGTAATCGCCACTCGTCACGCGCTTCATCGCGGTGAGCATGCGGTCGGAAATGTGCTGCAGCGGGATGTCGACATACTTCGCCACCTTGTCGCACTCGGCGATCGTCTGGATCAACTCGTCCGACCAATGCGCCGGGTGGGTGTAAAGCAGCCGCACCCAGAAGTCGCCTTCGATGCGGTTGATCTCGCGCAGCAGGGTGCAAAGCGAGTTGCCCTTGCTGGAGTCGACTGGCGAGCATGGCTTCGGCCGCTCGCCTTCCCATTGGTCCATGCCGAAATAAGTGGTGTCCTGCGAGATGAGGTTGATCTCTTTGACGCCGGATTTCACCAGTGCTTCGACTTCCTTGACGACCGACTCTTGGGTACGCGATCGGTGACGGCCGCGGATCTGTGGGATGATGCAGAAGGTACAGGTGTGGTTGCAGCCCTCGGCGATTTTTACATACGCGTAGTGGTCGGGCGTGAGGCGGAAGCGTGGCGTGGTATAGTCCGGCACATACTTCGGCTTGAGCGTCACGAAGTCGCGCGGATCGTCGGTCGCGGCCGGGCCTTCGGTTTTTTCCACCTCGTTCGCGTTCTGCTTGCCGAGCAGATTCTCGATGATCGGCGCGACCTTGGTGATTTGATCAAGACCGATGAAGGCATCGACCTCGGGCATGATGCCGGGAAGCTCGGTGGCGAAACGCTGCGATAGGCATCCGGCAACGATGATCTTCTGACGCTCGCGATCGGGGTCGTCCTTGCGTGCATTGACCGCGCCAAAGACGGCGTCGATCGACTCCTGCTTGGCCATGTCGATGAACGAGCAGGTGTTGACGATCAGGACATCGGCCAATTCCGGATCAGGCGTGAGTGCCATGCCCGCCTCGGCGAGGTGGCCGATCATGACTTCGGAATCGATCAGGTTTTTGGCGCAGCCAAGGGAAATGAGACCAACGGTGGTGGACATGGATGAAATGAAAAAATGGGAAGACGCGGGCCGGATGCCGCGGGATCAGGGCGGCGGAAGAATCAATTCGTCGCCAGGCTTGGGGTCAATGCGGCCGATGCCCGGAAGCAGATCGGCCACGCCACCCTCGGGGGTCACATCACTAACGGTGAACTGGCCGAGAATGCCGGTTTTGCGGCGCAGCGCGAGCACCGTGCCGTTTTGAACCTGCTCGGGCATGAGGATGTCGAAGGTGATGAATCCGCTTTCCGCCACATACTCTCTGACGCGGCCGATCAGCAATGCACCACCGATGAGCCGGGCGCGACGCAATTCGCTGTCGCCCTTTTCGAGATCGCGCTGACTGAGCAGGCCTTCCTCGTCTTGTGCGAGCTTGGCATCGCGGGCAGTCTTTTCCGCCTCGGCCTTCTCGGCCTCGATCTGCGCAAGCCTTGCCTTGTTCTGCTCGACCTCGACCTTCATCGCCTCGATCTGCGCGGCGTTCGATTCGGGCGTGACTGTTGCCGGCGCGCTCGACTTGAGCTGTTGAAGCTGACGCTCGAGCTGTAGCTTGTCCTGCTCCTGACGCAGTTCGGTCACCTGCTTCTTGAGGCGTGCGATCTCATCGGGCGAGGCATTCTCGACCCCATGGCGCATGCCCTGCCACGACACCGCCAAGGCGCCAAGCAACAGCGCGACCGTCGCGCCAAGCAGGAGTTTCATCGTATCCACGCCGAGAGATTGGACGGGATGGGGGCCGATGTCAACGCGGCGGACACCGCGCGGCACGAGCGTCCGCCATGCGACAAAGACGCCCCGAAAATCCAATATCCACTTGCGGGCCAAAAATTTTGCGTTAAGAAAAAGACCGATGAAAGTCACCCTTCTGATCGCCCTTGCCGCCAGCTCGATTCTTTTCACCTCCTGCAACACCTTCATCGGTCTTGGCCGCGACATGCGGATCGCCGGCGAGGGCATGGAGAAAGCCGCCAACAAGGGCGCTGGCGGAAGCTCCGAAGACACCTCGGGCGCTCCGGTTTATTGAACGGTTCCGTTCAAAGGGCCGTCGATCCGCTCAATAGCCCCGCCAAAAGGCGAGGGCGCAAATGACAAGCGCCACGCCGTAGGCAAGACCGCCTAGCACCATCGCATTCCAGCGCTTGCTTTCGGCGGTGACCCAGTTGACCGCATCGCGAAACAGGTAGGGCATGCCGACCCAGAAAAGCGAGGCCGTGAGCAAACCGTAGGCGTAGATCGGCACCAGCAGGCGCGTGATCGGGTCCTTGAGAAAAGCCGATTCCAGCAATGGCGCCGCAGCCAGTAGCCCAAGCACGCCGAGCGCGCGGACCGCAAGGAAATCGCGCACGCTGATGACTACTAGGACCATCGTAATTGGAATGAGAATGCGCAGCAGGGGCTTGGCGTTGTTGAATTCGCCAAGGTCCATCGCCAAGGCGCCGAGGGTGCCCATGCTGGCCGGCGCAACCAGAAGCCAGAACCACGCGAGACCAAGACCCAGCAGAATCTGCCCCAGCACAGCATTGCGCGGAAAGCTTTTCAGAAAGCCCTGCGCCAGCTGCGGGCGGGCAAGCATGAACACATGCACCGCGATCAAAGCAAAGCCAAGAATCAGCCCCACAGAAAAGAGGGAGAGGCGCTCGTAGGGGTGCATCGCATCCATGTGGCACAGGGATTAGCGGGCTGGCAGCAATCCATCAAGCGCCATTTGGGGGGAAGTTTCAAGGTTCAAGAATGCAGCCGAAGCTTTAGCGGCCGAGGCGAAGGCGAGGCAATTCAACTTCAAGAGATGACAGAAGACTTCGACACAGAACAAGCGAGATCCAAGCATCTCCCTCATTTTCTTCCACTTCGATCTCCAATGTTGGATGTTCGGTGTTCACCCCCCCAATAACCCTCACCCACCAACTATTCTCCTCCGCGATACCCAAGCGGATCGATATTTCAAACAAGCACGACAAGAGTCTCGCGCCTCCTTATGACGCGACCTCCTTCTCTTGCCCAATATCACATTCCCAATCTCTCATGTCTTTTCACAACCCCTTTAGCTTCAAGAACGGCACGAGCTCGTCGACGCCGAAATCGGCAAGGACCTGACCATGCCAATCCATGGTGGGCGCTTTTGACTGACCCGAAAGCGCCACCATTTCGCTCATCGCCTCGGGGTTGCCAGAGACTATCACGATGCGAGTTTCAATGCCCTTGCGCGCGAGGTAATCGACCACTTCGTCGCACCACGGGCAGCCCGGCTTGATGTAAAGGATGGGAAGGCTCATGAGGGGTGGAGTTTCAAGTTTTCAGCATTCAGGTTCAAGCAAATAGGGAAAAAGACGGCCTCTTCGCGGCATGCAAATTTCGGATAAGTTTCCTATCTCTCGTCTGCATCCTTGCCACTCGTTTTATCAATCTCCAAACTCCCGGGCATGTCTGAATCCGCAAGCACTCCGATGATGGCCCAGTACATGGCCATGCGGAAGTCGCTGCCGGCGGATGTGATTCTCTTCTACCGTCTCGGGGATTTCTACGAAATGTTCTTCGAGGATGCGAAGAGCGCCGCGCCGATATTGAATGTCGCGCTCACCAAACGCGGCGGCACTCCGATGTGCGGCGTGCCTTACCACGCGGCACAAGCCTACATCGCGCGCCTGCTCAAGGCCGGCAAGCGCGTGGCGATCGCCGAACAAACATCCAACCCGAAGCCAGGCAAACTCGTCGAACGCGAAATCGCACGCATCCTCTCACCGGGATCGATCGACGACCTCACCTTGCTCGATGACGAACGCCCCAACTATCTCGCGGCAGTTTTCAGTCATGGGAAATCATGCGGCCTGGCATTGATCGACCACACAACCGGTGAATTCACGCTCTGTGAATTTTCCGAAATCAACCAGCTCACCGACGAGCTCGCGCGTGTTTCACCTTCGGAGTTGCTGATCCCCGATCATCAGACTTCGCAATTCGGCAGCTTGCCGAATGCGATTGCCTACGATGGCTACACCTTCCTTGCCGAGCATGCCTCGCGCATGCTCAAGGATCACTTTGCCGTGCATTCGCTCGATGGATTCGGCTGCGCCGAAATGCCTGCGGCCGCCGGTGCCGCGGGCGCAACGCTGCATTATCTCATCCACCAGCTGCGCCGACCCTGCGATCATCTGCGCCACCCGCGCGTGCGCGAAAACTCCGCGCATGTGCTCATCGATGCCGCATCGCAACGCAACCTCGACCTCGTCGACTCGCGCTCGGGCCGCCAACACACGCTGCTCGGTGTGCTCGATCGCACCGCCACGCCGATGGGTGCTCGTCTGCTGCGCGACTGGATCCTGCATCCGCTGCGCGACATCGAGACGCTCACCGCACGACAGGACATGATCGCCGCGTTTTTGGCAGAGCCCTTTCTGCTCGCGAAATGCCGCGACTCGCTCAAGGGCATTCGCGACATCGAGCGCACGACCTCGCGGCTCTCGCAAGGCTCAGGCAATGCGCGCGACCTGCAATCACTCGGCATTTCGCTCACGCATGTCCCGGCGCTGAAAGAAGATCTCGTTTCGCTTTGCGAATCCAATCTCGCGCTTGCCGCGCAGCTCCACGATTTTTCCGATCTCACCACGCTGCTCGCATCCGCCCTCGCCGATGAACCACCTGCCAATTTGCGCGACGGCGGCATCATCCGCGACGGATGGTCGCCGGAGCTCGACGAACTTCGCAACGCTTCGCGCGGCGGCAAGGACTGGATCGCACGCCTGCAAGAAGACGAACGCAAACGCACCGGCATCGATTCGCTCAAGATCAAGTTCAACAATGTCTTTGGCTACTTCATCGAAATCACCACCAGCCACCTCGCCAAGGTGCCGGATGATTACACGCGCAAGCAAACGATGGCGAATGCCGAGCGCTACATCACCCCCGCGCTCAAGGAGATGGAAAACAAGGTGCTGGGCGCCGAGGAGCGATCCAAACAACTCGAGGCGGAACTCTTCGCGCAACTGCGCTCGCAGGTGCTGACGCACCTCCCGCGCATCCAAGAAACCGCAGCCGCCGTCGCGGAAGTCGATGTGCTCTGCGCGCTGGCCGAAGTCGCACAAGTCCACCGCCACTGCCGCCCGCAACTTGATGCCTCCAATGCGCTCTCGATCACCAATGGCCGCCATCCGGTGCTCGAACAAACTCTCACCGATGCGAAGTTTGTGCCAAACGACACCGAAATGGACCCCGAAAGCTCGCGCCTGCAAATCCTCACCGGCCCGAACATGGCGGGGAAATCGACCTACATCCGCCAGGTCGCGCTCATCGCCGTGATGGCACAGATCGGCGCCTTTGTGCCGGCCGATGCAACTACGATGGGCCTAGTAGATCGGATCTTCTGCCGCGTCGGCGCGTCCGATGACCTGTCGCGCGGTCAA